>CANRAX010000054.1 GCA_947628635.1 uncultured Bacilli bacterium
ATAACAGTTTTTATTTCTTGAGTGTTTTCTCTTTTTTTATATAATTTTTTATTTTCCCACATCTAGTTTACTACATCTTATCATGCATTTAGTTTTACAAAAAAAGGAAAAAATGTTATAATATAGCCTTGTAAAAGAGGGATGTGATATTATGCTAAAAATTTATAAAACTTCACCAGTTGAAAAGAAAATAAAAAAATGCAAAAAAATTACAACTGACTGTTGGATAGATTTAACTACACCAACAAAAGATGAAATAGCTAAAGTAATTGCTAAAACTCAAATTGATGAAGATTTAATTTTAAAAATGCTTGACGATGAAGAACTTCCTCGAATTGAACAAAGTCAAAATGCTACGTTAGTTGTTATTGATACTCCTTATTTAAAGGAAGGTATAGATAACCATAAATATAAGACTTATCCCTTAGGTATAATTATTACTAAAAATAATTATGTTATAACTGTTTCGCCTAAAAAGACAACTGTTTTAGATAGTTTTAAGCAAGGAAAAATAAAAGATTTTCGTACAGCTAAAAAGACAAGATTTTTAATTCAAATTTTAATTAATACATCAAGTTACTATTTAAGAGCTTTAAAAAATGTTAATAAAGATATTGAAGAAAAAGAAAAAGTTTTAAAAAAATCTACTGAAAATAAAGATTTGATTGATTTGTTAGAAATAGAAAAAACACTTGTCTATTTTATTACATCTTTAAAAGCAAATGATTTAGTATTAGAAAAGTTGTCTAAAGGGATAATTTTACCTTTATTTGATAATGATGCTGACCTTTTAGAAGACGCTATTATTGAAAATAAGCAAGCTTTTGAAATGAGTAATATTTATAAGGACATTTTATCATCTATTACTGATACTTATGCCACCATAGTTTCTAATAATTTAAACATAATTATGAAATTTTTAGCCGGTGCTACTATTGTACTATCAATTCCTACTATGATATCTTCTTTTCTAGGAATGAATGTCCCTTTAGGATCAATAAGCACTAATACCAATGCTTTTCCTATTTTAATTATTACTTCATTTGTCTTTTCTTTAATAATTGCTTTAATACTTCGCAAGAAAAACATGCTATAATTATTAAGAGTATAAATGTAAGGAATAAATAAAATGATAGAAAAATATCAAAATATTGACAAAGAATATTATAGTTATATAAAAGATTTAGTTAACAACAGACTCGTTTTACAAATGAATGAGTTTATTCAACATGGAAATACTAGTTGTTTAAAACATTCTTTAGCTGTTTCATATATAAGTTATAGGGTCGCTAAAAAGTTGAATTTAGATTACAAAGCTGTTGCCAGAGCAGGATTATTACATGATTTTTTTCTTTATGATTGGCACTTAGCACCAAAACAAAGAAAATTACTTGCTAAACATGGTTTCACCCATCCACAAAGAGCACTTGAAAATGCTTTAAAATATTTTGAACTAACATCTAAGGAAAAAGACATAATTTTAAAACATATGTGGCCATTGACTTTAAGAACTATACCTAGGTACAAAGAATCTTTTTTAGTATGTTTTATTGATAAGTATATTTCTTCAACTGAAACAATTAAATATCATCTAATGCTAAAGAAAAGTTAAATATCTAAATATAAATTATAATCATAAAAAAATTATTTTTATTATATTAAGAAATTATTATCTAAAAAATCTGTTTATCTAGGACAGTAACAATAAATAATGTGATACATATCATAATACTGAGGTGAATTATATGAATAATAATTCTTTAGTGGGGGTAATAGTTGACGCTGGTCACCCGAGCAAAGATAAACCCAATAATACAACAAGTATGGTAAATGATAATTTCTAAAAGTTTAATAATGATAATAAGATACTTTTTAAACAAAGTATTTTTATTTTATACTAAGTGTTGTATAAAATTTATAAAAGAAAAATAATCTTATATTCTTTTTGCCATTACAAGTAAAAAGTTTTCTGGATCATAAAGACAAGTTTGCAATATTAATAAGTTATCATCTTCTGTAATTACCTCTTTTGTATCATATAAAGCCTTGGAACGCATTAATAAAATATGATTTAAAAATTTTTCACCTTCAAGAGAAATAATCATATGTTCATTATCTTCCTTTGCTACGACACTAACAGCAAATACTTTATAAGAATAAGCCTTTTTATCTGTTTTTAATTCTACAAAAAGATTATTAACAAAAAAGTCTTTCTGCAAATACTGTTCTAATGCTTTAAAAGGCAATTCACTATTAAGAGAATTGTGACCATAAATATTTAACTGCCTAGCCATATCAATATCAGAAGTACGATAATCAATAAAAATAGCTCCATTATTATTTTTATTTTGATATATATCGTGATTTAAATAAAAATCATTATCTTTTGTTTGAACAACTAATTCTTTTAAATTTATTGAAGAAATACTTAATTCAGCCTTAATATCATAATTATGGTAAAGCTCTCTCAAAGATGGAAAAACATTTTCATAAGGAACTTCTTGCTTTTTAACTTCATCTACCTTTTCGTTCTTTTCATTCGAATATTTAACTTTTTTTAATCTAGAACCTTGAAAGTAAAAGCCTATTCCTATCATTGAAATAGCCAATATAATATACAAAATTAATTGTACTTGAGGCTTTATTTTTTTTCCTTTCATTTTTTCTTCACCTATCAATAGTTTAGCAAAACTTTAAAACAAAGTCTATTATTATATGGTGTTGACTTAAAATATTTTAAATGATAAAATCGAGCTATGGAAAGTGAGTAAATACTTTGCAAATTTTTTTAAGAGGTGACTTATGAAAGGAAAAAAACTAAAAACAAATTGTTTAAAAATTGCCTGTACTTTAATTTTTATAGCAGTAATAGGTTTAATTTTTAAAACATTAACTCCAAATGTTAAAGCTGAAGGCAACATAAAAAAAGTTAGTCCTGGAGCTGAAACCCTAAAAAAAGCAGTTGAGGATGCTAATCCTGGTGATACCTTAGTATTGACTGCCGGCTCTTATAGCGGAGGAGGTACAGATAAAACAGTTTACATCGATAAGGAATTGACTATCGAAGGTGAAAAAAGTGGTCAAATATCTAAAACAATTATTGATGTACCTATTGTGGTAAGAACTCCTGATAAGGTTGTAATTTCTAATTTTACCACAACTCCTATAATGGTAGAACCAAATTTTGTTTTTATAAAAACGGAAGGAAAAGTTGATTTAGATATTAATAATATCTATATTTATGGAATTTTAAGAGGTTCATCAAATACTTTACCTAGACATGATGCCAAAGCTTTAGAAATTACTAAAAATTCTAAAGATGTAACGGGAAGTAATGAAGTAGCCGCAGAAAGCGACCGCTCAATAATTAATGTTACTAATTGTAATTTCGTAAAGCCAGGAGTTCATTATGGAATTTACTCTAATGCTTCTAATACAACTTTAAGTATTAAAAATTCTACAATAGCTGGTAGAACACCTGTTATGTTTGATGATGGAAGCAATAACACAATGAATGTTTTAGAAAAGACAGAAATAGATGGACCAGATGCTATATATAATGAATCAGAAACATTTGTAATAAAAGGTCAAAATAATTTAAAGGTAAATGTAGATAATTCTACTATTAAAAGTACTGCGCCAAATGGAAATGTACCAACCAAAACATTTTCATTTAGTGAAGAGGGAACTAAAAGTACTAACACAACAATTAATATTAATAACAGTAAGATAATAGATGAAGATGATGAAAGAAAACCAATTACTAATAGTGTTATATTTAGTTTTCGAAATGATGCAAAAGCTGCTGATAATAATATAGTTAATATTGATAAAACATCAAGTATGTATATTTCTAAAAAAGGTAGCTCATACACAGTAATATCAACTGAAAAAGTACCGCTAGCTCGTGAATATAATATTTTAGAAAATGCATCTGTTGTAAGAATAAGTGATTGTGAAAATAACAGTATAATAAAAGTTTATGATAATAATTCCAAAATAGCTGAGTTAACACAAGAAAAATATACTAAAAAAGATAACTATAATTTTAAAGGTTGGTTTCAAGAATTTGATGGTACTAATTATGACAATGAGTATTCAAAAGTAGGCGATAACTATCCTAATGCCATAGCTCAAAAGAATATAGACTTATATCCTAAGTTTGCTAAAGTTTTAAAAGTTACCATAACAGATGGTACTACTAGTAATACTTATTCCGTTGAAGAGGGTACTACTTTATCCGAAAGTGAAGATTATACTAAAATAAAAGAAGACTTAGATAAAATTCAGAAAAAAGAAGGTCAAATATTTAACGGCTTTATTGTCTATAATTCCAATGGACACACTGAAATTGAAAAAGAAGAAGATTTACTTAAATTAATGATGACAGAAGATTGTCGAATTGAAGCTATTCATGAAGTAAAAGTAACAATCAATGGTACAGAGTTTCGCATTGCTGCTGGAAAAACATTAAAAGATATTTTTAATTTAAATAATGATGCTTATAATACAGCTAAACAAAATGGTGATGAAAGAGAATTTTCTAGATTTATAAATACAGAAACTAAAGAAACATTTACTGAAACACAAGGTATTACAGCAAGCGTTGACCTTGAATCTAAATTTTTCTGTAAAGTAACAATAGGTGATAACACATATAAATTAGAAGAAGACTCTACACTTAACTCTAGCGAAGAAATTAAAGCAGCTCTAGCAGCAATAAGTGAAAAAGTATCTGGACGTAAGTTTGATAGATTTACAGATGAAAAAGGAAAGACAATAAACCCTGATAATGATGAAATAACAAATGATATTACAATTTCCTCAATTTATAGTATAACAGTAAAACTAATTGGTAAAGATAATAAGACTATTGAAACTTATACGATAGATGCAGATAGTAACTTAAGTAGTTTGAAAATTGATGATGACATTAAAGATGCTTTAGAAGAGGTTGCTAATAGTAGAGATGATGGTAAAGAATTTGATGGTTTCATTATTACATATGATGATAATGAAACACTAACATTTGATGAAACTTCTGGTAAAAATAAAGATGACCTAAAGCAAGATATATTAAATTATGAACTTAAATATAATGCTACTATTTATGTAAAACAAAATATTAAAATAACTATTAATAGTGAAGTTTTTGAAATGGACTCTGGTAAAAGTTTAAAAACAGCTATTCTTGATAGTAATGATGAAGGTAAAAAACAAAAATATAAAAATGCCAAGTTTGGTGGCAAAGATGAAAAGAGATTTTATAAATTTATTGATAAAGATACCGAAAAAGAAATAACAGAAGAAGATATATTTGAAAAATCAACAGTATTAGTTCCAAAATATTTGGTTTTTGTTACCATAGAAGATGACAGAACTAATGTAGCAGGTACTTATAGATTAGAAGAAGGCAAAACAATTGATGATTTAATTGATAAAGAAGGCCAAGATGCCCTAGCTATTTTAAGAACAGATATAGATCCAGATCCAGAAGTTGAAATTCCAGAAGAGAAAATTGAAGATCTTCACTTTGAAAAATTAGTAATAACTTCACCTAATAAAGAAATTGATTTAAACAATGAAATTAATGAAGATATTACCATTAAAGGACTTTATCATTATGATGTAACTATTGTTGAAGATTATGATAATCCAACTTATGATAGTGAAGCTAATCATGTAAAAGGTCTTAAAGTTTATAGAGGAGAAAATTTATCAACTATCAAAAATAAAGTTGATCAAGCTTTAAATACTTTAAAAGACTCAGTAAACAATAATGATAAAAGAAAATTCTATTCTTTCTTAGAAGTTAATACAAATAAAGAATATACAGATAGCAATATAGATGAGCTTTTCAATAAAGCATTTAATAGACACATTTATATAAGTGCTAAGATTTATCATAAGGTAGAAATAGGCGATACAGAAGATTATGTTGTTGAAGGAAGAACACTTGAAGACAGTCCTAAATTAGTTGCAGCTTTAAATAATCTAAAAAATACTGAAAATAAACAAATTGATAAACTTATCGTTAATGGCAAAGAATATTCAAAAGATGAAATTACTAAAGATATGCAAGTTAATGAATATACAAAAATTTCTGCTGAATATAACGTAAATGTTTCGATTAATGGTCAAAATTTCTCAGTAAAAGAAGGAACATTATTTTCTGATTTAACTAAACAAGAAAATGTAGCTAAAGCTTTAGAAGAGTTACAAACACAAGTAGAAAATGCTGGATATAATTTCAAAGGCTATATTGATAGTAAAAATAATAATCTTACTAAAAATACTAAAATAACTGAAAATACTACTATAAGTGCAAAATACAACATTAAAGTTATAATAAAACAAGATGAAGTAGAAAAATCGTTTGAATTAGAAGAAAATCAAACATTAAGTGATATTAAAAATGAAGAAAATTATAAAACTGTTATAACAAAGGAAGATAGACAATTTTCAGGTAAGTTCCGTAATCAAAATAGTGAAATTATTGATGAAACAACTAAGTTAACAAAAAATACTATCTTAACCCCTATCTTTAATGTTAAAGTAACTATAAAAGAAAAAGTCTATTATTTAGAGGAAAATACTGAGCTTTTAACACCAGAAATATTAGAAGCCCTAAAAGTATTTGAAAGTACAGAAAAACAACTAAGTGGTTATGTTTATGGAAGTGATAAAACTCCAATAACTACTGAAAGTTTAGCAAATGAAAATATAACCATAGAGCCAGTTTATTCAGTAAAAATAACTATCAAATATGGAGAAGATATAATTGGCAATTTTGATTTTAATGAAAACTTATCTATAAAAGATAGTGGTAAAGAAAAAGAAATAGAAACCGCTCTTGAAACTTTAAAAGGAAAAGTAATAAGTGATGGTTATAACTTTAAAGGCTACGTAGCGGATAAAAAAGAATTTACTACGGAAACAATAGTAAGTAAAAATATCACTGTAACAGCAAGTTATAATATAAAAGTTACTATTCAAGGCGAAAGTGGTCCAAAAGACTTTGAAGTTGAAGCAGGTAGCACTTTAAGAGAAGTAAAGGCCAATAATGAAGAGTATTATCAAGAAGTTCAAAAGAAAGACAATAGAAAGTTTTTACATTTCTTAGTAGATGATAGCAATAATACAATACTTAAAAATGATGATAATACTTATATGTTTTATAAAAATATTAGTTTAAAAGCTGTCTATGCTACCACAGTCACTATTAATGGTAAAAAATATTATCTAGAAGAAGATAAAGCTTTATCTAGTAGTGATGAAATACTAGAAGCTTTGCAAAAACTTGAAAAAATAGAAAAAAGACTTGCTGAATTTAAAGATACAAACAATAACCTAATAGCAACAATAGAACAATTACTTAATAAAACAGATAAACCTATTACTGAAAATATAACTATAATACCTCAATATGTAATTGATATAGAAATAGAAGGTAACGAAGTATTTAAAACAACAGTACCTGAAAATACTAAACTAGAGGATATTGGTTATGTAAAACCAGAAAGATTCAAAAGATTTGTTGATGCTCAAACAAATGATACTGTTACAGAAGATACAATTCTTAAGAAACATACTAAGTTAAAAGTAATTTACAATGTCATAGTAACAATTAATGAAAATAAGTATGAACTAGAATCTTATAAAAAGTTTGGTGATTTAGAGGGAGCTGAAAAAGATTTAGAAGAATTAAAAAATGTTCCAGCAACTAAGAAAAATTTTAGTCATTTTATCTACATTGATAATGATGAAGAAATAACATTAGATAAAGACACTGTTATAAGCAAAGATATTACAGTACTTCCAAAATATACTGTCGAATTATCATTTATATATGAGAATGAAAACAAGCAAGAAGAAATTATCAAATTAGAACTAGAAGAAGGAAAAGCAATAGGTGACTTAGATAATGAAAGTCTGCTAGCACTAAATGAAAAACTAAGGGAAATTGAACAAATGCTAGAAAAAGAAGGAAAATATAGTTTTAAATTCTCAAAATTTTTACAAGCAGATAACACTGAAGTAGATATTCAAAAAACACAATTTAATGAAAATACTGTTGTAAAAGCTACTTTCGAGTATAAAGAAAATCCATCTCCTGTAAATCCAACTAATCCTGAAGATGACAACAAAGATACTAATAAAGACACTAATAAAGATGAACCTATTAAAGTACCTGCTCCAGATACTGGTGTAGATAATTATTGGAATTTAAATAATATATTCCTATCAATTATTATCATAATTTTAACTTGTGGTGGTTGTCTAGGTTGCTTAAAGTGCGCAATTAAAAAATAAATAAATATTAAAGAATGATGAAGAATGTTTTGTCATTCTTTTTTTGCCTAATAAACTTTTTTCTTAATAATACCAATATAAGAATGCAAGCTTTTACATAGAACTAATAAAAGACTAAAATAATTATAAGAACAATAAAATAAGATAGTTTCCTAAGGCATTTTATTGTCATACAAAGAATAGTATTAAGTGACCAAACTTGTTTTAAAAGAGATAAGCTACTTATAGAAATTACCTCATTATCAAACAAAAAGGAATTGCTATGCTAATAATAGTTACTTTGCTAATTCATTAAGTGTTAAATAGAAGACAATACATAATTCTCTTAGCAATTAAAAAAATTAAAAATATAAAAGAAAATAAGATAAATAATAAACTAGTTCCATATGGGTTTAGAACATTTAGAAGTTTGTAAATCATAACTAAAAATCTTGAAGAATAGGCATATATGAAAAAAATATTAAGTGAATT
>CANRAX010000055.1 GCA_947628635.1 uncultured Bacilli bacterium
AAAGAAAAAATATGAATTAATCATACTTTTTACCTTAGATAAATTACCATCTAAATTGTCGGATAAACACCTGGTCCAATAGGTAAACCTATTAAATACCATCCTATTACAACTAGTATCCAAGTAAGAGAAATTAATAAGAAATAAGGACTTATTAATTTTAAGGAATTTCTAATTGTATATGGTCTTTCCTTGTGTAAGTTATAAATATTTAAGTATCCAATAAAAATAACGAAAGACGCTAATAATGGTGTAAAACCTTTAGTCATTGAGTCTCCAGCTCGCATAACAATTTGGGCAAATTGAGCTGAAATATTTGATTGCATAAACATTGGAACAACAACAGGAGCAAAAATATACCATTTATTTGCCGTACTAGTAAGTAAAAGATTAGCTAAAGCAATAAATAATAAAGTAATTAATATTAAAGGAATTCCTGTTACATCAATATAACTTAAAATATTTGCTAACCAAGCAGTTACTACTAAACCAATGTTACTTTTTCTAAAAATGGCAATAAATTGTGATACTACAAATATTAGAATGAAGATACTTCCTAATTTTGAGAAGTTTTTACTAGATTTTTCAATAAGTTCTTTGTCATTTTTAATAGAATGACTTCCTATACCATAAGCAATTCCAGCAGCAATGAATAAAATGGCAACTAAATAAGTGAACCCATCTTGAAAATAAGAATTTGCTCCAAATAGTTGATTTACATAAGTATTTTCACTCATATCAAGAAGCATACCAGAATATGGTAAATTTGGTATAAGAGAATAAATAAAGATAAACAAAACAATAAGTGAAACTATAAGAGCAAAACGTAGGCCTCTTTTTTCATTCTTATCTTTTTCTATTTGTTGCTGTTCTATTAGATTAGTATCAATAATACTGTATTGCTCTGTATGTGAAAAACCATCTTCTCTTTTATATTTACCAATTTTAGGAGCAATTATCTTTTCAATAATGATAGTTCCAACTATTGAGAGAATTATGGAAACGGCAATTATAAAGATTAAATTAGAACTTAAAGCAATGTGAATATTTTCATCAATTAATAAAGCTGAAGCTCGTGTATATTCCATTAAAGAAACTTCCATAGAACCAATGAACATAGAAACACCATAGCTAAAGGCAACTCCGCAGAAAGCTGTTGTTATTCCTAAGATTGGATTACGTCCATTGATAAAGTATATTAGTGCTACTAAAGGTATAAGAATAGCATACCCTACTTCATTAATTAAAGAAGAAGTAGTAGCAATAAAAAGAACTAAAAATGTTAATGTTGTTTTGGGAATTTTACTTAAATGTCTTCTTGTTAAAGTTTCTATAAAGCCTGAACCTTCAGCAATTGTTATGCCTAATAAAGAAATTAATAGTGTTCCTAAAGGTCCAAAACTAAGAAAATTTTTGGCAGCATTACTAATTATGAATTTTAAACCTGCAAAACTAAGGAGATTTTCAACAACTACTAATGTTGGCTCTAAATCTTTAGCATTGGCATTAATTGTATTGTAAGTTGCTTGCATTTCGAAAGCAGAAAGTATTCCACTTAATATCATAACGAAGATAGTTAAGAAAAGAAATACCGTAATTGGATGAAAATAAAATTTTTTGAGTTTAAGTTTTCTTTTATCTTTCATATAATACCCCTTTCTAGTCGATTATTTTTTTTAATTTTTTATTAAATTCTATGCGTGGTAAAAGAATTGTTCTACCACAATGTAGACATTTTATTTTAATATCGGCTCCTAGTCTGACAACTTCCCATTCATTTGTTCCACATGGATGTTGTTTTTTCATTATTACTTTAGTGCCTATTTGATAATTATTTTTTTCCATTATGCACCTCTATTTGTGGATAAGGTATTTTAATATTATTTTCATCGAAAGCTATTTTTATTTCTCTTTTTAATTTACGTTCAACTACAAACTGTTGCATAGGTTCTACTTCAACAGCTATTTTGTAAATGACACAACTATCTGATAAATTATCTATGCCTAATATTTGATATTGGCCTGTTACTTCTTTTATTTTGTTAGTTAAATTTTTGAAAAGTTTGTTAAGAACATCTTCTACTTCTTTTGGTGAATGGTCATAGGAAACACCTACATCGACAACAGCTAAAGAATTGTTTAAACTATAATTTATAATCTTATCCATATTACGATTAGAAATTATTTTAACGGCTCCCTTATAATTTTTAATTTTTGTCGTTTTTAAGCCAACAGATATTACTTCACCCATAAAACCATCTATTTCGATAGTGTCACCTACTTCATATTGACCTTCTGTAATTATAAAAATTCCGGCTATTATATCTTTAGCTAAGTCTTGAAAAGCTAAACCAATAATGGCTGTTCCAATACCCAAGCCAGCTAGAATAGATTTTACATTAACACCATATAAAGAAAGAATGGCTAAGAGAACGAAGATACAAATTAAATATTTAGTAATGTTTAGTATAACAATTTGAATAGTTTTTATTTTTTGAGATTGGGCTTTGTTTAAATGTTTTTTGCGAAAAACATTGGCTTTGTTAACAAAGTAGCTTATTATGGAGTATATGACTAAACCAATTATTATGTAAACAAAAGCTATAATTATATTTTTTACATTTATATTTAAGTCTAAAATATTTATCATACTTTTCACCTAATTTTTAGTTTTTCGTTTCTAAAGACATAATTTCAAGTAAACGATTTAAATCACTATTATTAACAAAAGTTATTTCAATTTTTTTGTTTTTTATTTTAACTTTAGTTCCTAACTTTTCACAAAGTTCTTCTTCTAAATACTTATATTCATTAGTTATTTTTTGTTTATTTATTTGATGAGTACGAATATATTTTTCTTTAGAAGTAGTTAATTCCTCAAGGGCATGAACACTTAATCCTTCAGTAATGATTTTATCTGTTAATTCTTTTTGTTGATTAACATCATCTAATTTACTAAGAACTCTGGCATGACCCATACTAATAAGTTTTTTGCCGACTTTATCTTGAATTTCTTTTGGTAAAGTTAAAAGACCTAACATATTTGTAATATGACTACGACTTTTGCCTAATCTTTCAGAAAGTTCCTCTTGAGTTAGAGCTAGAGTTTCTTGAAGTTTTTTATAAGCATTGGCTTCTTCAATAGCATTTAAATTTTCCCTTTGAAGATTTTCTAAAAGAGCTATTTCCATCATTTCAGTATCATTAAAGTCTCTAATAATAGCTGGTATTTCTTCTAATCCCGCCATAAGGGAAGCTTTAACACGTCTTTCACCTGCAATTATTTCATAGCCTTTGATACTTTTTTTAACTATAATAGGTTGAAAAACACCATGTTCTTTTATTGATATGGCTAACTCTTCAAGAGCTTCTTTATCAAATACTTTGCGTGGTTGGTAAGGATTGGCACGTAAATCAGTTAATTTAATTTGAACTATTTTATCATGGGGAGTTTCATTAATAATTTTTTCCTCTACTCGACTGTAATCTAAAACTTCATTATTAAATAATTCTTCTAGACCACGGCCTAAAGCTCTTCTTTTAGGAGCGTTATTATTTGTCTCCATTACGAGAAATCACTTCCTTTGCTAAATTTATATATGCTTCAGAACCTCTACTCTTAGGATCGTAAGCAATAATTGGTTCACCATGTGATGGAGCTTCCGTTAAGCGTACTAATCTTGGTATTATGGTATTATAAACTTTTTCTTTAAAGAATTTTCTTATGTCATCAACTACTTCAAAACCTAAATTTGTTCTAGAGTCAAGCATTGTTAAAAGTACTCCCTCAATATCTAGTGTTGGATTTAAATTCTTTTGAGCGAGCATAATTGTTTTTAAAAGTTGAGTAATTCCTTCAAGAGCAAAAAACTCACATTGAACTGGAATAATTACGGAATTAGAAGCCGTTAAGGCATTGGTAGTAATAATTCCTAATGATGGTGGACAGTCTATGATTATATAATCAAAACTATCTTTAATATCAACTAAATGATTTTTTAATTGTTCTCCTTTATTAAAGTTATTTTCTTGGCGACTTTTTTCTACTAATTCTATATCTAATCCAGCAAGATTAATAGTGGCTGGTAAAACATAAAGATTTTTATATTTAGTTTTAACCATTGCTTCAGAAATACTACACTCACCTATTAAAACATCATAAATACTTCTTTCAATATCCCCTTTGTTAATTCCTACTCCGGTAGTTGTATTACCTTGAGGATCTAAATCAATTAATAAAACTTTTTTATCTAAAACTGCTAGGGAAGCAGATAAGTTAATGCTTGTTGTTGTTTTTCCTACACCACCCTTTTGATTTACTAATGCTATAACTTTTCCCATAAAATCACCTGTTTTCTATTGACTTAATATATTGTATCAAAATTTAGTTATTTTTTAAACGTTTTTAACGAAAAATTTAGATTTTTTTGTCTTATTTAGAATATGTATAATTTTTTTTCTTTTTTTATTAAGTTCTTTATTTTATTTGATTTTAGAAAATAAATAGTGAAATAATTTTTTGAATTTAGAAGTTATTTTATATTCTGATGTAGAAGTTATTTTATATTCTATGTAGAAGTTATTTATATTTTGGTGTAGTTGATTATTTTTACTAATTGTGATAGAATAAATGGCGTTTGTGGGGTGTTAGGCGTGATTTTAGAACAAATCCAAGAAAAAAGAAAAGAAATTCTTTATGAGTATAAAAGAAAAAAAGTTCTTAATAAGATTGTTAATAACATTGGTGAAATTCAAGAAGATGAAAAAAATATATTTTGTATAGCTAAACAAGATGTTTTAGAAAAAAAATTAAAAAATGGTTTTTATAAATTAAATTTATATGGGGAAAATCCTTCATATGATAAAATTCAAAGTCTTGTAAAATATTTTAAATTAAATAAAAATGTTCATTATGTTTTTGAAGGTATTGTTTTTGACAAACCAGTGATGATTTTTTCACATTATTGTGATATTACTTTTAAAAATTGTGTTTTTAATAATGCTAATATTAAAATCTATTATGCTGATAAGATAAAATTTATTGATAATAAATATTATGATGAGGGTATTAATAATGATTGCTTTTTAAAAACAGTTACTGATATTGGAGAAATAAACTTTATTAGAGAAAACTTTATTAATTCTTATCAAAAGGAAGATAATGAATTTGGGATTAAAGTTAATGCTTTTAAGATTGTTATGGATAAGGCTAATATTAATGTTTCTAAGGGTAAATTATTAGAAATTAAGGCTCATAATATTGACATTAATGATACTAATATATCGGCTGGTTCTATTGCTTTAGACTCTGATAATTTTAAAAGTAACAATTCCACTCTAAAAGCTGAGAAACAAATTTATATTGGTAATTCTAATAATAGCTGTGATTATGAAGATGTTATAGGTAAATTAGAAGCCCCTTGTATTACTATCAATGGGAAAAATGTATATGATTTTAAGAAAAATAGTCAAAGTATTATCAATGATGAAATACTTTTAATGAAAAAGAGAAAAGAATTACTTGGTGTTTTAAGTAATTTAAGTAGAAAATGTAATGAAGCAATTAACGAAGAAATTGATATATTTAAAAATAACTTAGAAAATAAACATATTCAATATTTTAAGACAAGATAATTTTTTAGTTTTAAAAAAGTATTATAAATAGTGATGAGGAGTAATGAGGCTTTTTAGACAGCCTTTTTTTGTTTTGGTTTATTTTATAGTAAAAAAAGTGAGAATTAATTTTCTCCCTTTTTATCTTCAGAATCTTCTGAATTAACATTTTTTTCTATTTTGATTATCATTTGATAAGATTTATCAAAATGCATTTCATCA
Source organism: uncultured Bacilli bacterium (assembly GCA_947628635.1). Taxonomy (GTDB): domain Bacteria; phylum Bacillota_I; class Bacilli_A; order RF39; family UBA660; genus CANRGD01. The sequence goes on from CANRAX010000055.1 coordinate 5,836, forward strand.
TATGTTGCTTTTAAACCATGATCAGCTAAATCTTTAACAGTATCTTTTAATTTCTTTGTTGCTGACTCTAGAGTATATTTTTCGTTATTATTCATATCATCAGTAATACTTTTAACTGATGTCAATGGTGTGTTTTGTGAATTTATTGTTGGTATCATTGTTGGAATATTAATAGCTTGTAAATCTGGAGTCTTGAAATAATCTTCTGTTGACTCCATATCAGCTGAGTCTGTTTTAACTATTTTTTCGGCAGGCGTTATAAAATTATCTGAATTATCATTTACTGGTGTTGTTGAACTATTCAAATTTAACATATTGTCTAAATCAGCTGAATTTTCTGAATTGTTATTAATGTCAAGAGCATTATTTTTTATTTCTGAAACATCAACAGGAGGAACATCAGGAGCAATTCCACCGTCATTTGGATCATCATCTTCATCCTCATCTTCTATTTCACCATAATTAATAAATTTAGGCAAATTAGCTGGCATTTCTTCACCTTCTGGAGGAGCTATCTTTACTTTACCATAATTAGATGTATCTTCTGGTAAATCAGCTGTTGGCGATAAAGGCGATGTATTAACAAAGTCATTTATTGATGGTGTTTCTTCAACTACTGTCTCGTTTGATTTTATATCATTTTCAGATGGTTCTTTTGGATATTCCTTTTGAATTTCTTCTTCTAATTGGCGAACACTCATTTTGGTATCGATAATCTTTTTTAACATTTCTTGCTGCTTTTTATGGTCAGGAATACTAAGTAAACTTCTAGCATGACGCTCAGAAATTTGTTCTTTTAAAAGAGCTTCTTGAACTTCGTCTGGTAAAGATAACAATCTTATTTTATTAGCAACAGCTGATTGACTTTTACCCATCGTTTTAGCTAATTCTTCTTGAGTCATTTCGTCTATTTCCAAAATTTTTTGATAAGTTCTAGCTTCTTCAATAGCATTAAGATTTTTTCGTTGTAAATTTTCAAGTAAAGCAACTTTTGAACTTTCTTTATCATCTAAATCTCTAATTATTGCAGGTATCTTTGTTAAGCCAGCTAAGGCTGAGGCTTTGTACCTTCTTTCACCAGCAATAATTTCATATTTTCCATTAACATTTCTAACGATAATAGGTTGAATAACACCATGTTCTTTTATTGATACGGCTAATTCTTTTAAGGCTTTTTCATCAAATACTTCTCGTGGTTGAAATCTATTTGGAATTATATCGTCTAAATGTAATAATACTACTTCATCTTTATCTTGATTCATATACTTCCCCTCGCTATTCTTTTAACCCTATATTAACATTATATACCAAATGGCTTTTTGTTTCAATAGTGTTTTCTTACTTTTCCTCTCTTTACAAATTAAAAAAATGAATTTAATTGATTTTTATTTTGATATTTTATTTTGTAAAACAATAAGGCTTCTCTTACTATTTTCTTTAGGTAAGGTAAATTCTTTGATTTCAGTAAGCTTATACTTTTGTGTAAGTTTCTTTTTCACTTGATCATTTAATTCTTCAGAAATATTGCCTTTCATGGCTATAAATAAACCATCTTTTTTTAATAAAGGCATAGTATAAGTTACTAATTTTTCAATATTCGCAACAGCTCTAGCAGTAACTATATCATATTGGTTTTTATGAAATTCACCTCTTTCGTGAATGGCACATATATTTTGAAGATTTAGTTTTGAAATTATGTCATTTAAATAAATTACTCTTTTTTGAAGAGCGTCCAATAAAGTTATATTTAAATTTGGAAAAACTATTTTTAAAACAATACCAGGAAAACCAGCTCCACTACCTACATCACATAAAGTAGCCGGCTTTGTTAAATCTACTACTTTACTAAGAGTAAGACTATCATAAAAGTGTTTCAAATAGACATCTTCTTTTTTAGTAATTGTCGTTAGATTAATTTTTTCATTCCAAGTAATTAATAATTCATAAAATTTATCTAATTGTTGTAGTTGATTGGAGGTAAGGTAAATGTTTAATTTTTTTAATTCTTCAATAAATTCTTCTCTAGTCATTTTTATACCTTCTTAAATAAACCATCAAAATAGATATATCAGCTGGATTAACACCACTTATTCTAGCTGCTTGACCAATAGTTGTAGGACTAATTTCAGATAATTTTTGACGAGCTTCACTAGCTAAATTTGGAATTTTGGCATAATCAATATTTTTGGGAATAGTATTTTCTTCTAATAAAAGCATTTTTTGTGCTTCTTTAGTGGCTTTTTTTATATAACCTTCATATTTTGTATTTATTTCAACTTGTTCTTTTATATCATCATCGTAAGGAATATTTACAAATTTTTCAAGTGAGTTTAATGTTACTTCTGGTCTTTTTAATAATTCATAAAGAGAAATGCCATCTTTTATAGAATTTGTATTTATTTTTTCTAAGTAATCATTTACTTCTTTTTTGGGAGTTATACGTGTTGTTTTTAAAAG
>CANRAX010000056.1 GCA_947628635.1 uncultured Bacilli bacterium
TCTGGTAATAGTAGAAGAAATGAATATCCAAATGGAGATGTCGTTATTAATAATACAGCTTTATATTGTGTTAAAAAATATTCAGGAACATTAAAATGGGATGAGGAATCCAAAAATATGAAATTTTTTGATTTAGATAATTTACCTATGAATCAAAATGATCCAGATTTACTTGCAATTTATAAAAAAACATTAAACAAGAAATCTGTATAATAAAATGAATGAAACTTGCAAAAAAATCCATATTGTGATAATATGTATTTGTCAAGGAAACTTGCATAAAATAAAAAAGGGAACATTCAGTTTTTCCGAGTTGAATGTCTACCCAATTTATATTGAATCAGACACTTATTCTAGCGAATGAGTGTCATTTTTTTGAGCATAATTATTGCTACTTTTTATTTTTTTGATAAACTATATTTAGTGATTGATTCATAAATCAATAACCTTCGGAAAAAGTTGTAGATAACTTTCTCAACCGCACCAGGTTGATACCAAACTCGGACTTTTATAGTTCGAGTTTTAAAATGGTCGAATTCATGGTATAATTACTCATAGTGAGGTATAAACATGAAAATAGAAAATAATAGTTTACTAGTTGTTATTGATTTGCAAAATGAATTTATAAATGAAAATACAAATAATTCTATTAAAGATATTACAAAATTAATTGAGTTAAATAACTTTAGTGATGTAATTTTTACTAGATTTATTAATAGTAATAACAATCCCACAAAAACAAAATTAAATTGGAACGGTTGCTTAGATGAAGAAAGTAGAAAAATATGTATAGATACTAAAAATTATAAAATTTTTGATAAAGAAACATTTTCAGCATACAAAGGAGAATTAGTAAAATATATAAAAGATAATAATATTACAAATATTTATTTGTGTGGTATTGATATAGAATGCTGTGTACTTGTTACTGCACTGAATTTATTTGAAAATGATTATAACGTATATGTTTTAAGAAATTATACATATTGTACTAATGGTATTGAAAGAAAAAATAGAGCCATTGAAATTTTAGAAAGAAATATAGGTAAGGATAGGGTAATTTAAATGAAAATTAAAGTAATTGGATCAGGTAGTATGTGGAATGAATATAATAGTGCATGTTATATGATAGATGACGATTTAATGATTGATTTTCCAAACGGTGCTTGTAAATATTTATATAGTTTTAATATTGCGCCAAATCAAATAAATAATATATTATTAACACACTTTCATGGTGATCATTATTTTGATTTACCTTTTTACATTTTAAATAAGTCAAAAAGTGATAACAAGGAAGTAAATATATATTGTTCTGAAGATGGAAAAGAAAAAATTAATCAAATTGGTAATCTTGCTTTTCCAAATTCTTTTAATGAAGCATGTAGTGAATTGAATATTAATTATAATTTTGAGAATACTTTCAATATAAATGGTTATAAAGTAAAGAAATTTCTAGTAGAGCATGGAAGAATGAAACCAGCTTATGGCTATATTTTAAAAAAAGATAATATAAAAATTGGTTTTTCAGGTGATACTACTTTATGTGATAATTTAGAATATATGGCTAGTGTTTGTGATTATTTATTTTTAGATTGCATGCTTATAAATGCTTCGACTAACCATATTGGCATAGATAAATTAGAATACTTAGTTAATAAATATAAAAATTGTAAATATATTGTTTCTCATTTAGAAAATGCTACTAGAGAAAAATTAAAAGAATTAAATTATAACAATGTTATTGTTCCAAATGATGGATTTACAATAGAAATCTAAAGTAAAATAATAAATATAATAGATTTCAATAAATTATTAAATTAAAAACAACAGATAGTCATAAAAAATATATAAGTGAATATACTAATATTTTAATTACTGCTTCAAACACTGCAATAAGTTAAGGAAGATAAAACAAAAAACCAGAAACATATAATCACCAGCAATTTAATAAATCATTTAGAGTTAATGATAAAAATTGTTATAAAGAAATATTAAAAATAATAAGTGAAAAGAATAATGGCTTAAATGGTAGAAAAATAATCTATTTCATTTATAACAAATTAAAAGAATTTTAAGGGCTTATAGAAAATTATTAAACAATCTTTATACTTATGCTATAATGATTGTAGGGAGGCTCCTATTATGAAGAAATATAGTATAAATAATCTATATGTAATTGAAATCCAAAACGAAAAAGACTCTTACTATTTGATTTGTAAACGTAATGAAATAAATGAAAAATATATTGAAATTTTTACTAATGAAAAAATAAAATCATCTAAAATATTAAACAAAGAACCTTTATCTAACTATTATTCTAAATTCGCTCAATACAATTATAAAAACAAAACTTCCTTAATGCTTAATAAAAAAGATTTGTTAAGAAAATATATATCAATTAATAAAGAAGCTAGTCTAAGAAAAGAAGAAGTCCTTTCGGACAATACAACTTATAAAGAAGCTAACGGAATACTTGAAAAAGCTACTTTAAATTTTTTTCCAAAAGAAGGAATATGGTATAGTGAATGCTTTACTCAACCAAGTGATTTGAATATGAGAAATTTACCATGTCATTTAAGAGACGATATTTGGCTTGCCAAAATGTTAAAACAAAATCAAAAATTATTTTACATGAGCACTAACAGAGTTTTAGAATTTGTAAGAACCTCTCCATTTTTTCAAGAAAAGAGACATGATTATGAACAAGAAATTGTCAAATGGCAAATTGATTGGATGAAAAATAATGGCGAAAGTTGGCTTATTGACGAAGATTACGGTGGCGATTTAATGTTCTTAACACCTGTATGTGATTTAGGATTTAGAAAGGGGATTGTCGATACCTTATTAAGTATTGGTATGAATATTTCTGCCATTGAAGAAGGTATTGAAAAAAATGCTCCTAAATGGAGAGACTCATTAATGAATCAGGCCTTTTTTAACGAATATGAACCTGTACTTTTAGATATAGATTTTAGTCTTTTTCTAGGTGAAAGTAATCAACCAAAACCAGAAAGAAAGAATTTAGAGCCAACTGATTATGAATTTCAGAAAAATTGGTTAAAAATGCGAAAATATGAATATTATCAAAGACACAAAGATTCAGTTGATAAATATGGTATAGTTGAACCCGATATGTTATTAGCAGATAATGAAGTTATAGAACTTAGAACTTATTTAGAAGAAAAACATAATGAAAGAAAATTACAAATAGAACAATATGAAAAGCAGAACCAAAAAAGTTTGAGAAAAGATTTTTGTAATTAGTTAAAAAATATTCACGAAATTAATAATAAAAATGTCAAGTCAAAATGTGGAAAGTTGAAGCCATTTAATTGACTTTTTTTTTTATAAATGATAATCTATATTTATATATAATACAAAAGTGTGGAGGTTATTATGGATTTTGATATTGACAATGAAAAAATAACTATTGAAAAAGATGGAAAACAAGTGGAATGTGATATATTATTTACGTTTGATTCGGAAGATACAAATAAGGCTTATATAGGTTATACTGATAATACAATAGCGTCTAATGGAAGGAAAAATATTTATGTTTCGTCATATGATCCTTTAAATGGACCTTCAAAATTAGAGAACATAACCGATGAAAAAGAACTTGCTATGATAAAAGATGTTTTAAAAGAAATTGATAGTGAAAATTAGTAAGGGGATGAAACAATAATGGATACTTATTTTGCAAGATTAGAGGAAATAATTAAAAGACATGAACAAGAAATTGATCATTTAAACAATGAGAGATCAGCTCTACGTCAAGAAGAGAAAAATATGTCATTTGAACAATTTAACAGAGAATATCAAAATTTAATTAATCACTTAGAAAATGAAACAAGAAGTTTAACTGAAGCTCAAAATACTCTAGAGTCATATCATAGAAATTATGATTTATCTAATAGTTTAATAAATGACTTACGTAGCTTAAGAGACGAATTGTCATCAGCTCGAGATAGCCAAGAAGAAGCCGAAATAAATGAAGAAATATCTCGTAAAGAAAGTGAACTAACATCGGCTATTTCTTCTTTACCTTTAGAACTAGCTGATTACTTAAGAAATTCTTTCTTAGAAACTGATACTACTTTGCAATCTAGTTCAGATTTAACTGCCGATACTCCTGATGTTGAACAACCTGATTTAGAAAATCCAAATAATGAAAATCTTCCTGAAGAAGTAGTTCCAGTAACAAGATTAGAAGATAATAATCTTCAAGCACCTCAGAACACTGATTTACCAGAGGCTGAAGTTAACAATGAACAACCCCCAATTAATGAGCAACCTAATTTAAGCCTTGCGGCTCAAAGCGAATATTCTGCTATCTCATCAGATATCGAAAATTTAAGAAAAGCTCAAACAGAAAATAATCAAATTTTAGAAGAATCTATCAAAAGAATAAATGATATTTTTAAAGAAGAAAGAGAAAAATATGAAAATGATGGTCCATTTGATAATGAAACATTAGATAATATTGCAGAACATTATTTAGGCTTAAAAACTTCTGAGAATGAAATTTATCTTGAAGCTAAAAGAAATCAAGAAAGTATTTCTAGGAAGTTAAAACGATTAGAAAATAAACAAGCTCAAATTATTGAAATAGACAACTTTGCAAAAGATACAAATATTTCCTATGAAGAAAGTAAAGAAATTTTTCAAACATTGAAAAAGAGAAAAGCGCTTTCAAATATTTTACAACAAAAAGATTTAGGCAATATAATTCACAAGAGTAGTAGAACAAAAGCCGAAAAAGAAACTTTAAAGAAAGCTTTAGAAGAAATTAAAAAAGAAATAGTTGACTATCATAAAGAAAATAATGATGTTAATATTAAAGACGCAATTAATGTTTTATATGGAATGGATGATAAAGTAGGTAAGAAAGTTGAAGCGAGAGATGTAAAGATACCTGAAGAAACAAGTGTTGCCATCTATAATAATGCTAAGCAATTACCGGCTGTTATTAGAAAAGTAAATTTCAAACCAAATGATAATAAAAAATCAGTGGTTCCTGATGGACCAAAGGATATGCCTTTGTTACCAGAATTAGCAAAAGATGACTTAAAATTACCTGCCGTAGCAGCTCTTATTGATAATAATGATGAAAAGAATAATGAAAAATCTTTAGATAAACTAATAGACAAAGAAGATAAACCTACTGAAGAAGAAGCTGAAAAGATAGAACCACCAAAGAAAGTTGAACAGCCAAAGTTAAAAAGAGGATTAAGAGAAATAATTGGAACTCTACGTAAAGACTTAGAAATTGGCAAGAAAGATGGAAGTCGTTATCGTCGTAGTAACTTAAAAGTAAGTCAAAACTTTAAAAAAGAGTTGCAATCTGGTAATACTTTATATAATATTGTTCACGTTGTACCCGCAACAATTAAAGCAACTACTCAATTGTTAGGTAAGATATCTGGTAAAATAATGTTAGGTAAAGAAGCTAAAGAAATGATGGAGACTCTTGAAGAAAGAGTGGATAGTTTATCTTACGATGATTTAGAAACAATATTTAAAGAATATCGTGGCAATAGAGTTAATCAAGAAAGATATCCGCAAGCTTTAAATATGGTAATTGAACAAAAAATGTCTGAATATATTTTAGGTAAAGTTACAAAAATTAATGAAAATATTGAAAAATGTTATCAAAATGTCTTTTATACTGATAACTTAGTTAAATCACTTGATGAAAATCTTCGCAAAGGTAAATTATCAAGTGAAGAAAAATTAAGTAGATTAGAAGAAAGAAAAGAAGCTTTAAGAAAAGCTGCTGAAAGTATAAAATATATAAGAGAAGCAAAAATTGAAGCTGATAACTTACTTTCTGGTGGACTTCATGGTTTAAGTGAAGATATGAAGGCTAGTGCTTCAAAATTAAATTGTGTTGGTATGCGTTTTGCTAAAACTCACGATTTAGATAATGATTTAGAGGACGCTTTAATGAAATGTGAACAACGTGAAAATAAAGCTATCCATGATGGTAATGATGAAATGCTTTTACAATCTTTTATTGAAAGTGAATTATTATTAAGTTCAAATACTGAGATAAATTATAGTATTTTTGGTAAACGTTCAACTGGTAAAAAATATTATTCTCCATTAGCTGAACAGTTAAATTACAATAATGATCCTTTCATAAGAGATTTGTTTACGACAATTGCTGTAACTGCTTCAGCAATTGGAGCTGTTAATGCTTCTAGTAACGTTAAAAATCATAATAACCAAGTTGAACAAATTTCTGCTTCTCAACAAGAAATGTTAGATAAAATTCATAAAGCTGGTGAAGATATTACTTCAAAACGAGGAGCTATGTATGAGGGCATGAAAGCTCAAGCTAATCAAGATGTCTTAACTAGTACCGGAACGATTGAGAGGGCTAGTCTTGACGCTAATGGCTGGACTCTTGGTACCGATGCCTATCATGCTGCTGATCATGCGGGTCATGAATTCTTTAATAATTTCTATACTAATGTTCAAAATCGTTTTGCAAATGTATCGAAAGAATACAGTTCTGGAGTAATTGATCAATCTATGGCTTTACAAGAATTAGCTAAAATATCTAATGACTCTCATGCTACATTAGTTAATGTTGCTGACAAATGTTTAGAAATTTTAAAACCTTATGCTCAAAATAATCCTCAATTTAATTTAGCAGCTACACAAGATACAATGCAATTTATTATTGACCATCCTTCAGCTATCGCTAATATGAACCAAGCTATGGTTGATGTTCAAAATATAGGTGATGAATTACTTACTTTATCAGAAACACAGATGGCAAATATTTCAAGTCTTCCAGGAAACTTAGGACCAACTTTCTTATCAGCAGCTTCAGCATGTGCTTTGGCTAGTAATGTTTCCGCAACCATGAAAAATACACATAAAAACAAGTATGGTAATGCAGTAACAGATATGGTTGAAGAATACATTAATAATTATGAATTTGATGATGAAACAAAAGATAATGTTCGGTAAAAGATTACCTTAAAAAATTCAAAGCTCTTTAAATAAGGGCTTTTTTCTTGTCAAAAAAACCAAACTATCAAGTTTGGAATAATTAATTATTTTGCTAAAAAACTTTTTTTAAAATTACTTTAATCACTAAACAGAATTCTTTCACTTTTATACTCTCTTATAATAAAGGCTAAGACTAAACCTACAAATACTAAAATTGAAATAACCATTAATATAATTTGAATAACATTAATATTACCACCATTTACATCATTAAATATTTGAATATGATTTATGAATGGAATTAAAGCTACCCAGTTAGTTGTTTTTAAATTAGCCATATCAGCAATCATTCCTGGAAAAAAGCAAATAAATGTAAGTGGTGTCAAAGCACTTTGTGCTTCTTTAAATGACTTAGCTTTGGACGCGATAGCAACACATAGACCACTTATTAAAAAAGAATATAAAACTATAATTAGTAAGGCTATAAAAATTGTTGCTAAGTTAGGTAAAATATTCAAATCTTCATAAATTGCGAACCATTTATTAGAATAGAATAGGGCAACAAGAGATAATGCAAAACCTAAAAAGCCCGTTATTATTGAAGTAATTGATACACTTAAAAATTTACCTAATATAATATCTTTACTTTTTATTGGAAAACTTAAAAGTGTCTCCAAAGTTCCTCTTTCTTTTTCACCCGCCGTAGCGTCTGTGGCTGGATAAGTAGCTGAAACGGTTATAGCCATTATAACAAATAAGAAAGCATAACTTGTTGTATAATTAACATAGAAATTATTTTCTTTTTCATTTACGGTCTTATAAGAAATGTTTATAATATTTAGAGCTTCATCACTATTTATGTTATTTTGCTTCAAATATTCTTCTTGCAAATATTTTTTATAAGCATTAAGAAATTTTTCAGCCAAATATACTGTTTGTGAACTCTTTTCGTTATTTTCATCGTAATTTATTTCATAAGTATTTCCTTTTTTTGTAATATATAAATCAATCTTTTCTTCTTCATATAACTTTTTTATTTTTTCTTCACTACCAACTTTATAATCAAGATTATAATATTTAGCCATATTTTTTTCTACAAAATTAAAGTCATAAGTAAAACCGATTTTATTAAAGTCATCTAAACTAGTATTTACTTCCATATCAAATAAAGCAGATATTCCAATTATTAAAAATGGTATCAGAAATGGCAATAATAACATCATTGACAACGATTTTTTATCACGAAAAACTTCTCGCAATTCTTTTTTTAAGACAAGTCCTATTTTACTTTTCATTATT
>CANRAX010000057.1 GCA_947628635.1 uncultured Bacilli bacterium
ACACATACTTATTCTTCAACTTTTGCTATTTATTGTCTCCAAAAATTGTGGAAAGTTTATTATTACGGTTCTTCGGGCTATGATTTTTCAGAGTTTAATTTAGAAAATAATGATAGCAAGGATTGTGCTTTTTACGAGCTTTTATCACTTCAATGCTTTAGTACAAAGAATTTAACAATATATTCGGAGGGTGGAGCATTAAATAGACTAGAAAAGATGATGGATATTTATGAAAATGAATTGTTTAAAAAATATTTACATGTTTGCACAATAAAAAAAGATAATTGCAGTATCTGTGATAAGTGCATGAGAACAATTTTATCTTTATATGCTCTAACAGATGATTTAACTCCTTATAAAGATATATTTGATATAGATTACTTTAATAATAATAAAGAAAAATATTTTAAATACCTTTATGATAATCATTTATTTCATGATAAAATGAATGAACCTACTTATCAAAAATTATTAGAAAAAGAAGATTTTAGAAATTACATCGCTCAGTATGAAACGAAAAAAGAAGAATTGAGTGAAGCTGACTATTATAAAAGAGAATATGAAAAAATAGCTAACTCTAAAACATTTAAAGTAGGAGATACTATCATGAAAATTCCAAGAAAATTAAAGAACATGATTAAAAAGTAATATATTTTTACTAATAAAAAAACTAAGAATTTTTATTTCTGAATTCTTAGTTTTTTAGTTTTTACTTAATGCATATATTGAAGCTCCACCTAAGCGGTCTTCAGGATCTTTGCTTTGTTCATTCCAAATTCTTGTTGTTTCTACCCATCCATTATTATTCTCTTTTAGAGGATCGTAAGCATTCGTTTTTCCATCTTTATATTCAGACATAACAATGGCGTGGTTCCATAAAAGCGTTGCAAACTTTCCATTTGTCATTGCTGCATAAACAATTTTTCCACTTTTTAACTGTTCATCCAACTCCTCAACACTATTAACAGGTTCCACTTTTATATTCCAATGTTTAGCAGCTTCAAAAATTGCCAAGCCACTTATACCATCATACTGTCTATCAAAAGTGTTAGTATTATAATATAAATAATTTGCAACATCGATAGGCAAAATAGTTTTACCTAATATAGATTGAAAAGCCATTGCCATACTTGTTGGTCCACAACCAGTACCACCCATAGTTCCTTTTAAATATAAAACATTTTTCCATCTTAAATCTTTTTGATTATAATAATAAGGAATATACTGAGTCATAATATATTCTCCAGTAACATCATCCAACACTATTACATTATTTGTATTCTTATCTTTTACTCTACCGGTTCTTTTGCCTTTGTCATCAAAATAATATATCTTTCCATCAATTTCTTGAAATCCATTTACAACATAATGATTTACAACATAATATGTTTTACCATCTATTATGTTTTCGCCTTCCTTTACACTACCATCTTCATAAAGATAAAACTTTTTATTATTTAAACCTTGCCAGCCTCTAAGAAGACGAGCAGAACCTAAACCAAAGAAATAAGTTTTACCATCGATATTTTGGAAACCTTCAAGCATAAAATTATCTCTAGCATAATAATCTTCATTACCAATATGTTGCCAACCTTGAGTAATGGAACCATCTTTGTTTAAATAAAACTTTTTATTATTTAAGCCTTGCCAGCCTCTAAGAAGACGAGCAGAGCCTAAACCAAAGAAGTAAGTTTTATCATCAATATTTTGGAAACCTTCAAGCATAAAATTATCTCTGACATAATAATCTTCATTATCAATATGTTGCCAACCTTGAGTAACGGAACCATCTTTATTAAGATAAAACTTTTTATTAGGGCCAAGTGATTGCCAACCTCTAAGAAGACGAGCAGAACCTAAACCAAAGAAATAAGTTTTGTCATCAATAGTTTGAAAACTATCAACCATAAAATTATCTTTAACATAATAATCTTCATTATTAATATGTTGCCAACCTTGAGTAACGGAACCATCTTTATTAAGATAAAATTTTTTATTATTTAAGCCTTGCCAACCTCTAAGAAGACGAGCAGAACCTAAACCGAAGAAATAAGTTTTACCATCGATATTTTGGAAACCTTCAAGCATAAAATTAGCTCTAGCATAATAATCTTCATTATCAATATGTTGCCAGCCTTGAGTAACGGAACCATCTTTATTAAGATAAAACTTTTTATTAGAACCAAGTGATTGCCAACCTCTAAGAAGACGAGCAGAACCTAAACCAAAGAAGTAAGTTTTACCATCAATAGTTTGAAAACCTTCTACTTTTTTTCCATTTACAATATAATAATCTTCACCATTTTCATGAATCCATTGACCAGTATTTGTTATTACTGATACCTCTTCTTCATTTTCAATATCGCTATTATCTTCAATACTTTCTTCTAAAGCAAAACTTTTAAAAGGAAATAAAATTATAGCCAAAAAAAAGATAATTATTAAATATTTTTTTCTCATATAAAGTACACCTTCATTTTAATTATAGCAAATGTAAGTAAAAAAGACAATGTTTATAATTTACGATATTTTCCTAAGTGACTAGTATTTTTTTTCAATTATGTTTATAATAATAGTGATTATAAATATTTGAGGTGGTTATTGTGCGCAAATGTGTAATCATTATGAATCCAGCTAGTGGTAAAAAGAAAAAAATTAATAATTATAAAGATTTTTATGATATCTTACGTAAATATGGTTATGATACAGAAATTATTTTTACAAAAGCCAAAAATGATGCAACAAGAATTATAAAAGAATTAGACGATGATGTTGATTTAGTAATTAGTGCAGGAGGAGATGGAACACTAAATGAAATTGTTACAGGTAATTGTGGCCGTCTAAAAAAATTAACTTTAGCTGATTTACCTATGGGAACAACTAATGATGTTGGTAATATGTATGGTCTAAATAAAAATGTTTATCAAAATTTAGAAAAGATACTTAAAGGCCGTCCAAAAGATATAGATGTTTGTTTTATAAATAATACTCCTTTTATTTATGTTGCTTGTTTAGGAGACTATATAGATATGGCTTATAATACTCCGAGAGAGTTGAAGAAAAAATATGGCAAAGTAGCTTATATTATGTATGGTTTAAAGCAATTAAGAAATAAAATTAATCGTTATGATATAAGATATAAAGTAGATGGAAAAACTTATGAAGGAAAATATTCCTTTCTATTTATAACAAATTCTTCTCGTGTAGCTGGTGTATCTGATATTTATTATGATGTAAAATTAGATGATGGTATGTTTGAAATAGCTTTAGCTGATATAAAGACAAAAAAAGATATGCTTAAAATGCTCGTTTTAGTCAATACTATGGATGTTAAAGATATTCCAGGAATAACTTACTATCAAACAGATAACTTTGAAGTAGAATTTTTAACAGGACCAAAAACTTCATGGTGTATTGATGGAGAAGAGTATAAAACAACAACTAAAAAATTTCACTTTAGAGTTGAACAAAATATGAAAATGTTAATGCCAAAAGAAAGAATAAAAAAACTTTTTCGATATTAAATTTAACTTTGATAATAAGTATAAGTAGTAATTGAAAAAATAGGTTTCTTAGTCATTTTACACTTATACTTTTTTCTTTGTCAAAATATTTAATTATCATTAAATTCTATTAAAGTATAAAAAATTATCTTGACATTCTAATGCATATATTATAGTATGAATACATGAACAATCATTCATATGATAGGAGATTGATTTATGAAAATGCATAGTAAAGAATTACTATATGGTTTAAGTGAATTTTATAAAATATTTGGTGATGAAACTAGACTTCGTATTTTAGATGTTTTATTAAATAAACCTCTTTGTGTAAAGGAAATAAGTGAAACTTTAGATATATCTCAATCAGCTATTTCTCATCAATTAAAAAATTTACGAGCTTCAAACTTAGTAAAAACAGAAAAAATTGGTAAAAATGTTTATTATTCTATAAGTGATAATCATATCAAAATAATTTTAAAATATGGACTTGAACATATTTCGGAGGTAATGTAGAAATGACAAAAATATATAATTTAGACTTTTTTAAAATAATATTAAGTTTAATTCTTTTTATCTTTTCTTTATTATGTCCAATTAATTTTAAATTAATTCTTTTAATAATTGCCTATATTATTATTAGTTATGAAGTATATGTTGAAGCTTTTCATAATTTACAAAAAGGACAAATTTTTGATGAAAATTTTTTGATGATTATAGCGACATTAGGTGCTTTTATAATTAAAAGTTATGAAGAAGCATTTATGGTAATGTTTTTATTTGAAGTAGGAGAATATTTATCTAATTTAGCCATTAATAAAAGTAAAAAATCTTTATATGAATTACTTGATTTAAAAAAAGATACTATTACTAAAATTTCTCAAAATAAACAATTAACAATTCCTGTGGAAAACGCACATATAGGTGATATTTTTATTGTTAAACCGGGTGAAAGAATATGTCTAGATGGAAAAGTTATAGAAGGAAATAGTTATGTAGATACTTCAGCTTTAACGGGGGAAACTAAAGCTAAAGAAATAAAAGAAAATGATATGGTATTAAGTGGTTTTATTAATCAAACTTCTCTTCTTAAAATTCAAGCTACAACTGATAGTTCTACTTCCACGACTGCTAGAATAATGAACCTTTTAAAAGAAGCTGACGAAACTAAAAGTAAAACAGAAACTTTTCTAACAAAATTTTCAAAAATATACACTCCTATAATTGTTTTTATAGCTTTAATAATTGGTATAGTTTTCTCTTTAATTACAAAAGATTACAATACATGGATTTACCGTGCTTTAGTTTTTTTAGTAACATCTTGTCCTTGTGCTTTAGTTATTTCCATTCCCTTAGCTTATTTTAGTGGAATAGGTATTGCTAGTAGAAAAGGAATACTAATAAAAGGTAGTAAAGAATTAGATACTTTAAATGAAGAATTATATTTGCTTTTAGATAAAACAGGAACATTAACTAAAGGTAACTTTGTAATTACAAAAGTAAAGGCTTACAACTTAACTGAAAAAGAATTACTACAATATGCTTCTTCAATTGAAGAAAATTCTCTTCATCCCATAGCTCTAGCTATAAAAAGTTGCAGTAAGAAAAAAAATCTTCCTATAAAAGATTTTAAAGAAATAAGTGGAAAAGGTCTAAGTGCTATTATAAATAAAAAAGAAGTTTTAATTGGTAATAAAAGATTAATGGAAGAAGAAAAAATAAAAGTAGAAGATATAACTTCTTTAGGAACTATTATTTATATTAGTATCAATCATCAATGTGAAGGCTACATTATCCTAGAAGATGAAATGAAAAAATCTGCTTTAAGTCTTATTGATTTAAAAAATCGCTTTAAGAATATTATTATTCTATCAGGTGATAAGACTAATATTGTTTCACAGATTGCTAAGAAGTTAAAGATAAATACTTACTATGGTGAACTACTTCCTGAAGATAAAATAAATTATGTAAAAAAATATCAAACTATGGGTAAAACAATGTTTGTAGGAGACGGTATCAATGACGCTCCTGTCATTAAATTAGCAGATATTGGAGTAGCAATGGGATTAAAGGGAAGTGATGCTTCGATTGAGACTAGTGATATTGTGTTAATGAATGATAATTTAAATACTTTAAAAGTAGCTTTAAATATTGCTAAAGAAACGAAAAAAAAGGTAATTCAAAATGTCACTTTTGCCCTTATTGTTAAATTTATCATTTTAATATTAGCTTTTTTCGGTATAAGCAGCATATGGATGGCTGTCTTTGCTGATGTAGGTGTTACATTCTTAGTTATTCTAAATGTTTTAATGTTATTTGTAAAAAAGTATTAAATATTATATAATAATATTAGGATGTGATTTTTGATTGAAGAAAAAAATAATTATCATTGTATCCATTTTTATTGCTTTAATTTTCTTTACTTTCATTGGCATAAAATTATATCATAAATGGCAAATTGCTCATGCTACAATTAAAGTTGATTTAATAGATAATTTAAATATTGAAGTTTATTCTGAAATAAAGTTAAAAGATCTTATAAAAAATATTAATGGTAAATTAGAAAAAAATACTAAAATTGATACTACGGAATTAGGAAAAAAGGAAATAAGTTTTAATTATATAAACGATGATAATATTAAGGTTCCTTTTTCTTTTAATATTAATATAGTTGATACAACAAAGCCAATAATTAGTATGTATAATTCTTATTCTTTATATGTTGGCGATGATGTTGATTTGGCTAAAGAATTTTTTTGTGGTGACAATTATGATGATAATCCAAAATGTTTAATTGAAGGAGAATATAATACATCTAGTGTCGGAGAATATCCAGTTACTTTCAAAGCTACTGATAAAAGTGGTAATACTATTTCCCATGATTTTATAGTATATGTTAAGGAAAAAGGAAACAATAGCTATACGCCAACAACTCCTTCAACTCAAGCTTTTTCGGATATTATTCAAAATTATAAAACTAATAAAACAAAAATTGGAATTGATGTTTCTCATTGGCAAGGAGATATTAATTTTTCCAAAGTCAAAGAAGCTGGTGTAGAATTTGCCTTTATTAGAGTAGGCAGTCAAAAAGGAATTAAAGGTGAATATTTTATAGATAATAAATTTAAACGAAACATCAAAGGATTTAATAAAGTAAATATACCTGTTGGAATTTACTTTTATTCTTATGCTGATAGTAAAAAAGCAGCTATCAAAGAGGCAAAATGGATTATTGAAAAAATAAAAAAATATGATGTTGATTTACCAATTGTCTTTGACTGGGAAAATTGGGGTATGTATCAAGAATTTAATTTAAGTTTTTACCACTTAACTGAAATGGCTAATGCTTTTATAAAGACCGTGGAAGATGCTGGTTATGACGGAATGCTTTATAGTAGTAAAAATTATTTAGAAAATATTTGGTATGATACTAAACACCCCGTTTGGCTTGCCCATTACACAAGCAAAACTAATTATGAAGGTGATTACAAGTTTTGGCAATTATGTAGTAATGGGGTAGTAGATGGAATTGCTGACAATATGGTTGATATAGATATTATGTATAAGGAGTAAGAAAAATGGGTATAGAAGATTTTATACAAAATTTAATGTTTGGAGCTCTTGCTTTATTTGCTACTATCAAGTTAGTAATAGTATTAGTAAAAGTCAAAACATATGATAAAGTAAAAGGAATAGTTACAAGTTCATATAAAAAGGAATTTATCGATGCAGATGCTGTCTCTAAAGGTGCTTATAACAAATATCATTTTGAACATAATGGTAGAGTTTATGACATAGAGGATAATTTTTATGAAGGTAATACTAAATTAAAAGAAGGCAGTGAAGTTTACTTTTATATTTCTAAAAAGGATGATAATAAAATTGTAAAACCTGGAGAAATAAATTTTATAAAGTATTGGATTTTAGTAATATTGGTTTGTATATTTGGAATGATAATATGGTAAATATATTTTTAAATTAATTAATAATATAAAAACTGTTGAGATTTAGTAAATTTCAACAGTTTTTATAAAAATTTCTTTAATTTTTCTACGGCTTTTTCTTGCATTTTAATATATTCGTCAATTAAAGTAATAATTCTTTTATCAGCTTCTTTATTATTCAAAAGTTTTCTTCCTTCAATGATTCCCATATTTGTCCCTTGTAATAATAATTCTGCTAATTTAGAAGTTGAACTATCTGTTATAGTTTTCATTTGAACAGTATACCAAGTCATTACTTTATTAGTAGTTGACGTTTCATGAGGTTCTTTAGAACTATAATCAGGATAGATTTCTTCGATTTTTTCAGAAATTTTTTTATATTCTTCATATTGCTTTTCTAAAACTTCTCTAAATACTTTTTCATCAACCTTTTCTAAAATATAGTTGATAGCGTCCATTCCCATAAAACAGCCCTTACTAAGTTCATCTAAAACATCAGCATTCTTTGTTACTTTCATATTTTTCCTCCCTTATTAGTTTTACTAAAATAATTAAAACTATGCATGTTAGAAAAAAATTTTCAATAAAAATACAAAAAAATGTTTTAAATTATATATTTTTATGATATATTAGTAACAGTTAAATTTGTTAACTATTTACTTGCGGATGTAGTTTAGTGGTTAGAATACGGCCTTGCCAAGGCTGTGACGGGGATTCGATTTCCCTCATCCGCTCCATTGAGGTTTAAACTCGCACACTTCAAATTGAAGAGTGCGTTTTTCTTTTATAAAATAAGTTCATAGTATT
>CANRAX010000058.1 GCA_947628635.1 uncultured Bacilli bacterium
CCTGACAGGACTTGAACCTGTGACCCCACGCTTATCAAGCGTGTGCTCTAACCAACTGAGCTACAGGTCCATTAACATTTGACTTCTCTATTTTACTATATTTTTTTTACTTTTGCAACTAAAAATTAATTTTTTTCTCAAGTTGCAATAATAGAATACTATATTATTTATTTAGAAGTCAATACTTTTTTTTATTTTCTACATTTTTATAATATGCATAATTCGAAATTTTGATGTAAAAATCTAAAATATTCTTGAATTACTATATAAATAATGCTATAATACAAGAGAACTTCTTGAAAAGAAGGCTTATGGGCTGTTAGCTCAGTTGGTAGAGCAACTGACTCTTAATCAGTGGGTCTAGGGTTCGAATCCCTAACAGCCCACCAAATTGATAAAATACTCGAAAAAATACGAGTAAGGATAGAAAACGACTTGTAAAAAGCCGTTTTTATGTTGCTTTATAGACATTCTTCATAATAGTGTTAACTTTTCTAATCTCAGTTTTTCTGCAATTAATTTGAAATTATGCTATAATACCGATAGGTGATTTTTATGAATAACGATACTAATTTTCCAATAAAATATGCCGTATTAGAATTAAAAGAATCTGGTGGCTATATTACTAATTATAAAGATATTATTAGAGGCTATATTGTGTCAAAATGTTGGGTAGTTGAATCTGCTATAAAATATTTTTCAGATGGAAACGCTAAAGTTTTTCATAAAGTGATATTTCCTTATAAAGACTTAGATACTTTAAAAACATCATTACGTAATGATAAAGAATTTATAGGAGAAAGAGTTACTATAAATTATGATTTTAATTATAATCCTCATCCGATTGACATTGCTTCAGAATTATTTTATTCTTATGATGAAGCAAAAGTAATAGCCGAAGAGAAAAATAAAGACATGAAAAATCATATAGCTTCCAAAGTTTACTTTAATACATCGGATCTTAAATTTAAACAAACCTTATCTGACTATGCACAAGAATGGGCAAAACAACTATCAATCTGTCAATTATTTGAAAAATTATCTTTATCAGAGACTGAAGATATGACCATTACGGATAGCATAAATCAAGATAAGAAGTTTCAGCTATTAAAAAAATTGTAAATACTTTCTACATTCGCAGTGTAAACAAAAAACGCTTATTTAAAAGCGATTTTTTTTACACTTCTGTTTATCTCAACTTTCCTTTAACACCTTTTAGTCCTTTATTTTCCGCAAAGCCTTTCAAAATATTTGACTCGAAAGAATGAGTTTTACTTATTCTCTTTTTATAGTCTTTTATTCCAATATTAATCATATCATCAAGTAATTGAGAAAAATTAATATCTTTAGCGTCCCACAAATAGAAAGCTAAACTTCCAGGAATAGAATTAATTTCATTGATGTAAACTTTTTTGGCTTTTTCATCTATTAAGAAATCAATACGAGCATTTCCTGAACTACCTAAAGCCTTAAAAGCTGAAACAGCTATTCTTTCAACTTCTTTACGTAATTTATCATCTAAATCAGCTGGCAATTTTCTGTTTGTTGAAGCCATACCTTTAGAAGATTTTATAGGTACTTTCCCATTCTTTAATTTACCTTTTCCATCACCAATATATTTATCTTCGTAAGTTAAAAACTTATTAGTTGATAAAACCTCTTCTATTTCACTTACTTTTTGATGTTCATAATTTCCCATAACAGCAATATTTACTTCTTTTAAATTTTTAACAACTTCTTCAACAACGATTTTACTATCATATTGTATAGCTTCATCAATACCCTCAAGAAGCATTTCTTCATTCTCACAAATAGAAATACCAACACTAGAACCAGTAGTAGCTGGTTTTACAATTAAAGGATATTTTAAGTTAGAAATTTTCTTTAAAACCTCATCACTATCTCGCTTATAGTCAACATCATAAAACCAAGTATATGCTGTCATAGGAATACCAGCACTTGCCCAAATATCTTTCATTATAGTTTTATCTTGTCCAGCTACTGAAGCATAAACATTAGAACCTACATAAGGAATACCCACTGTTTGCAAATAACCTTGTAAAACACCATCTTCAACGTTAGTTCCATGAACAATTGGAAAAGCAATATCTAACTCTTTTACAATAGTCTTCAAAAAAGATTTTTTTTGTAAAACATAACTACTATTTTTATAATATAGCACAACATTAACAGCATATTTCTTTATAAGCGATAAATCTTGATATACTTCAATATCTCTTAACATATCACCAGTATACCACTCTCTATCTTTTGTTATATAAATAGGTATTACTTCATATTTTTCTTGATCTAATTTATTCATAGCTTGAATAGCTGAAATAATACTTACTTCGTGTTCAACACTTTCTCCACCAAAAATTACACCTACTTTTATTCTCATAAAATTTCACTCTCCTTATTCATTATAAGTATCTGGTAAATCATTTTCAAATAATGCATATACATCTTTTTTACCAGTTAATGTTCTAATAAAAGAATATGCATCTTTAACATCATTAAACACCACAATTTTTTCTTTGTCAAAGCCCTTTGACAATAATCCTTGTTTAATTGGCTCTGTCCTTTTTTGTCCAATTAATACGGCATAATCAGCATTTGAAATCTCGGCGATTTCTTCTCCAAACACCTTATTATATTCAAACTCTTTAGCCCCAAGTTCAACCATTCCAGGTGTCACAATAACTTTTAAACCTGGCATCATTGCTAAAACTTTGCAAGCATTTAAAGCCCCTACTGGATTAGAATTATAAGCGTCATCTATTTGATAAAAATTACCAAGACGTTTTAATTCCAAGCGATGTTCAACAGGTCTAATACTTTTTACAGCTTGAATTAAATCTGTGATTTCGATACCAAATTCTTTACCAAAGGCAACTCCAGCTAAAATATTATAAATATTATGAGCTCCTAAAAGTTTAGTTTCAAAATGATATTTTTTATGATCTCCTTTAAATATTATATCAAAATTAGAACCTTTATTAGAACACTTAATATTAGTTGCTCGTACATCGGCATCCTCATTATTAATACCTATCCAAATAGTTTTAACTTTATTTTTTAATTTATAATTAACTTGTTTTTCATCATCACCATTCAAAACAGCTAACCCATCTTTTGGAAGAGACTCAATTAACTCAAATTTACCTTTTATAATATTTTCTTCACTACCAAATGTTTCTAAATGAGCCGTACCTATTTGAGTTAAAATACCATATTTAGGTTTTACTAACTTACATAAATCAGCTATTTCACCTTTTTTATAAGCACCCATCTCTGCAATAAAAATATCTGTAAACTTATCTAAATTATTATTAACTGTCATTATTAAACCATAAGGTGTATTTAAATTCTTAGGTGTTGGCAAGGCATTATATTTTATATTTAAAATAGAACCTAAAATATTTTTACTACTTGTCTTTCCATAACTACCAGTTATACCTATAACTTTTAAACTTGGCATACTCTTTAATTTATTTTGCGCTTTAGCTTTATAGTAATTATAAACAAGCTTTTCAATAGGTTTATTAATTATATTAGCTAATAATACGACAAAAGTATTTAAATAAAGCATAATATTTAAAATCAAAGTAGAAATAAAAGTTATTTTATAATTATAAGCATTATAAATAAGAATAATTACTGGTATTATATATAAAAGACAAATAGTAAATATTAATCTTTTTATCCTAGCTGTTAATACTAAAGGCTTTTTATTTTGATCATTATTAATTGTTGCTAACCAAGTTATACCAATTATAATTAAGATGGCTATATTAACTATTAAAGTTAAATAAACTAAATTATCTATATCATATATCAAAAGAATTCCAAATAAAGATAAAAAAATATTAATAATATCAAAATCTAGAAATTGTTTATAATTTTTTAAAGACCATTTTAAGTAGCGATTATTTTCGTTATATAAATTTTGTTGTAACATATGAAGTGATCTTTTTGTTTTAAAAATAATAGCAAATATAAAAGCGCTAATTAATAGAAAATAAATCATATAACCTCCTTTAAATGAAATTATTTAAAATGCTTATGACTCTATTAAGATTTTCTAAATAAGCATAATGTGTACCTGGTAATATTATTAGAGCTGCATCAATCATAATTTTTTCTAATTCTTTGGCATCGTTTAAAGGTGCCTCTGTATCATTTTCACCCCATATTAATAAAGTTGGTTCTTCTATTTCACGAGCATATTTTGACAGATCTTCATTAACTACTTCAACCAAAATTTTACGCATCATAGGACTAGCAGCTTTATAATCTCTAGAGCCAATATATTTTTTCATATACTCGCCTATTTGATTTAAACCAGGAAGTTTTTTTAATCCTTTTAAAATTCTCGTCGATAAAGGTAGTTTTTCATTAACACGAATACAAGGGCTTCCAAAAAGAACTAATTTTTCAATTGGATTACGTGCTGAATATCTTATAGCTACTCTACCACCAAAGGAATGCCCTATAACAACTGGCTTTTTTATTTTTAATTCTTTTACTAATTTTTCAAGCATATTAGAATAATCTGAAATAGTCCATAATTCTTGTGGTTCATCGCTTTCACCAAAACCTGGTAAATCCAATATAGTTACACGACAACGATTTTGTAAATTATCTCCAATTGGACGCATCATTTGAATATTTTGGCCCCAACCATGAAGAAGTATTACATCTTTACCCTCACCATATTGTATGTAATTAATATTAATGTTATCTATTTTTATCTTCATATTTTCACCACTATCTAAATTATACCATGACTCTTAAAATAAGGGAATACTACAAAATAAGCTATAATAAAAATTGAATAAAAAAATGAATGATTTTTTTGTTATAATAAATATGGTGATTTTAATGTATAATGCTAATCTAATTAAAGAAGACTTAAAAAAAACTATGTCTGAGAAACGTTTTCAACACAGTTTATTAGTAGCACAAGAAGCTAAAAAATTAGCTAAAAAATATAATTATGATGAACAAGAAGCCTATCTAGCTGGCTTAGTCCACGATGTTGCTAAAGAATTTAATGAAACACAGATTAAACAATATAAAGATAAATATGCTATTAAAAATGAGAATACAAAAACTATTCACGCTGATATTGGCAGTATTGTAGCAAAAGAAAGGTATAATTTTACAAACGAAATGTGTCAAGCTATTAAAAAACATACTACTGGTGCAAGTGAAATGACTCTCTTAGATAAAATTATCTTAATTGCTGATAAAATTGGTAGATCTAATCTAACTGAAGAAGGTTTAAAATTAAAAAAATTAGCTTATGAAAATTTAGATTTAGCTCTTTTAAAATATTTAGAAAATTTAAAAGATAAATTACAAAAGAATAATTTAGATATAGATAAATCTACGTTACATTTAATTAATACTTTAAAAAAAGAAAACAAACTAAATTAAAAAAATAGTTTGTCTTTTTATATCGCAATTTATAATTAATTATTGCAGTAACCGCCAGAACAATTTCCGCCTCTAGAACCACTGCCCCAGAATAAGAAGAAAATAATAAATAAGACGATTATTATCCATATCCAACCATAGCCATTACTATCATTATTATTTTGATAATTACCAGGATAATTATAAACTGGATAACCATAAGCATATCCGTACATAAATATAATTCTCCTTTCACTATATTATATTTACATTGATTAATTTTTGATATAATAAAAACCTATTTTATAATAGGCTGTCGTAAATGATTATTTGGAGTTTTTTCTAAATAAGAAACAAAACATTTTAAAGTTGGTTTTAAATAAATAAATTTTTCTTTTAAGTTAAGACAAGGTGATTTGTTTATTTTAGGTTGCAAAAGCAATTGTTGATATAAATGACTTTTTTTAGCTAAAGTTGCTTTTCCAACAAAGAAAAATTTGTTATCTTTCTTTTCTGCTAAGTATAGTGATATGACATATTTACTTTGTTTTTCTTTATAGCCAATTATATAAAATTGTTCTCTTTTTAAATTCTTAATTTTTAACCAATAGGCACTTCTTTCATTAATTAAGTAAGGACTGTCTATTTTTTTAGCAATAATTCCTTCTAAATTCATGGACTTAACATTTTGAAAAAGCTTTTTTCCATTTTGAACTATATATTTATTTTTAATAAATACATCTGTATTAGGATAATTATTAAGAATTTCTTTTCTTTTTTTTAATGGCAATTCTACTAAGTTCTTATTTTCATAAAGAATATCAAAACAAATAAATGTTAGAGGATTTTTTATACTTTGATACTTAATTTTAGAAGCATCTTTTAAATGAGATCTTTCCGATAATTTGGAAAATGATGGTTTTCCGTTAACGAAGCAAACAATTTCACCATCAAAGATTGTTGGTTTGCTAACAATTGTTTTAATACTTTCTAACTCAGGAAATTTAAAGGCAACATCATTGGAATTGCGTGTTTTTACTATGATTTTATCTGGTGTTACAAAGAGGATAGCTCTTTCGCCATCAAATTTTAATTCAAAATAGTATTCTGCTGAGTTAAATGGTTTAGCTATTTCTTTTAAAAGCATTGGTTGCCACTTTTTATTCTGAAACAAATCTATCATTTCTTTTTTAGACTCTTTTCTAAAGCTTCAAATAAATCACTAACTTGTTCTTTTTGTTTTCTTTTAGGTTTTTTTACTTGTTTTCCATTTAATTTTGCCGTAATAGCTTCTTTAATATTATTTTGATATTCGTCTTTATATTTTGAAGGTTCAAACTTATCAGTTCGTTCTTTTATTAATTTAATAGCTAGGTCTAATTCTTTAGCATTTACTTCAAAAGAGGATGCTTTTTCTGGAAAGGTTACTTCTTCTTCAAAATAAAGAGTTGTCATCACAATTCCAAATTTAGTAAAACGCAAAATACAGTAGTAAAATTTATTACCTAAAACTGTTTTCGCAAGAGCAACTTTTTTTTCTTGTTTTAAAGCTTCACAAAACAAATCATAAGCTTTTGTTGTTTTTTCTGTTTTTAATAGATAGCTTTTTTCAAAATAAGCAGGATCAATTTCTGAAATATTTATAAAAGAAACAATTTCAATTTCCTTAGCATTTTCAGGTTTTAAATCTTCTAGTTCCTCTTTAGGAAAAGTTAAATATTCATCTTTTTCATATTCATAGCCTTTTATAATATCATCTTCAGTAACTTCTTTTTGACAGTGTTCACAATATTTTACATATTTAATACGATGCATACATTTTTTATGAAGTTGATTAAAAGATGTATCATTATTTTTAATTAAGGGGTTCATAATAATTGGAATGTTTACTAATCCAAAGGATATATTACTATGTACGTTAGGCATATTATCACCAGTATTATTATGTATCAATTTTCTTAATTTATGAAAATAAAAGTTTATAAGAGCAATTATTTTTAATGTTCAAAATTATTTTATATTTATAGTTTTAATTCTTGTTCTAGAACATTTCATTTTAATACCTCATTTATAGAGATGTTAATTAACTTATTTTTTTAAAATCAAATTATAGAATATTATTTTATTATTTATTCGACCGCTTTTCGACCACATATCATTTTTTGCATTAAAAAATCAAACTAAAAAGTTCGACTAAAATACAAAATGGAGCGATTACTAAAAGGGTTAAGCACACTTTTATAACAAATTCATTTGTATTTGATAAATTGATTATAACGCTAA
>CANRAX010000059.1 GCA_947628635.1 uncultured Bacilli bacterium
CCCGAAGAACCGTAATAATAAACTTTCCACAATTTTTGGAGACAATAAATAGCAAAAGTTGAAGAATAAGTATGTGTAAGTAAATGATTTTGATAAATTTCTTCGGATATATTAGAGTCAGTTAAAATTAGTGGTAATCCTATATCTTTAGCCATTGATTTAGCACGCCAACTAGCTTTTTTTCTTACTTCTTTTATATCATCTTTATAACATTCATTAAAAGCTCCAACATTATTATTACAAACATGTGTCAAAGCAAAATCTTTGTCCTTTAAATTTATCTTAGTAAATATGACGTGCATTGAATCTACTCCACACGACAATCCTGTTCCAACACCGCCAGCATTTTCCAAAGCTTCTTTTGTTTTTATATCAATTTTTATCTTGTGAAGATTACCATATTTAACTAAACTTGGAATTAAAAATTCATTAACTTTAAATAAAATATCATTAGTAATGTAACTATCACTTTTTATGTCATGGCCTTCTCTTAAAGCATAATTTAAAATACCTATAAAAATTGCATCTATTCTTTCAGTACAAAGATATTTTTTGTATTCTTTGTCAACTTCAAACCAAATTTTCTTTTTTTCTTCATCAATATCAACATCGAAAATTAACCGGCTTTTATTTTTATTATCTTTGATATATGGTTTATGTAAAAAAATCATTATGACTTACCTCCTTAAAAAGAGTATTAGCAATTTTTCTTAAATGGTTTAGTAACTTCTCTTTTTATAACTTTAAAAATTATTATAAAACCGGCTATAATAGCTTTAAAAAATCTTACAATAAAATAGCAAACTTCTTTTATTGTTCTTTTAGCACCCCTTAAGAATTCAATTATATCTTTACCTTCATTTACAGCGCCAAATACTTCCAATTTTTCTCTAATTCGAGAATAAATTTTAGCATATTTGCCTCTCTCAGCAGTAGGATATATACCTAAGTTTCTTTCATAATAATCATTTGTATAGTTAAAATATAATCTATTGAAGGCTTCACAAGCAATTTCATAAGAAGATGTAGAAATTTCAGGAAGGCCTTTCTTTCCGTACTTATCATTTTCTTCTTTAATAGCTTTGTCAAAGATTTTGTCAAATTTTTTTACCATGATATTTAGAGTAAAACCTTCTAGTATTTTTTTACGACAATTTTTCTTTAATTTGTCTAAATTTTCTACTACTTTTAGAGTCTTTTTTACATATTCTTCTATTTCTTGCTCATAAATTTCTTTTGTTGGATTATCATTATAATGTATCAAGGCACCTACTTTATCATCTATTAATTCTGATTGGCCTCCTGCGTCTGTTGAGATAACTGGCACACCCATCGCAAGTGACTCATAAGATGTCAAAGCTAAGCCTTCAAAAGATGAACAATTAAAGGTAGCATCACTTATAGCATAAATTTCTTCGGTTTCTTTAATCATACCCAGTAAAGCAAAATTGTCATTTATATTAGCCTTTACTTTTGGCATTAATGGACCATCACCAGCTATTACCCAAAAAATATTTTTATTAATTTCACTTACTCTCTTGGCTATTTCCACAAACATTTCAGGTCTTTTTTGGTCACTTAAACGGCAAATAAAGGAAATAATAATCTTGTTTTTAGGAATATTATATTTCTCTTTAAGAGCTACTTTATCAAATTTTTCAGGATTAAATTTTTCTTCGTTTGTACCAATATAAATTGTTTCAGCTTTTGTTATGCCAAATTCTTCTTTTAATTCTTTTAAGGTTGCATTATTACAACAATATGTTCCAGATAAGTATTCCTTTACATCTTTTGAGCATCTGGCAAAGCCACGGCGAGAATCGTTAATATCAACACAATGAATGTAATCTAAGAAAGGAATTTTAGGATATTTACTTTTTAGATAAGGACTCATATAATAACCATATTCAGAATTACTTATAAAAACTAAATCTACTTTACGTGAGGCAATTATATAATCAACAAAATTAATATAATCTATTCTATCAATAAAGGAAGCCATATCATAAACTTCAGCATATTCTTCAAAACTTTGCCTAATCGGATTATTGCTAGGTGTCGTTGTTAAAACAATATGACGATATTTATCTTTAGGAAGTCTTTTAATTAAATCTAAATTAAAGAAGTCAGCTCCTCCAACTACCATCCAAGGAAAAATATAAAGAATTGTTTTTCTCTTATCTTTTTCATAATCAGGTAAAATCATATCATATTCTTTACAAGTCGCATAAGGATCACCATACCTTGGATATTGAATTACTTCTACTTGATCATCTTTAATCTGACTAGCTGTTTCTTTTACATATTTCATAGCTTGTTCATCATTTTTCTTAGCTCTTGAAAATTCACCTTTTCCTGTTTGTCTATACCAAAAAAGTGGTGCACTTACTCTTAATGGTTTTTTATTAGCTTTAATTAATTTCAACCATAAATTCCAATCCTCATACATTGCTTTTTCTTTAATCCCAAAGCAACCCACTTCTAGCAAATCATCTTTTCTAACTAAAGCTGCTATTGTTAATAAATTTTCACGTTTTTCTCTCTCCACGGTAAAATATTTTTCCCATAAAAATTCCCTTGTACCAAAATTAACACAAGTAGTATAAGCAAAAGAAGCATCTTTATGTGTTTCTAATGTCCAATATAAACATTCTAGAGTTGTTGGTTCAATAACATCATCACTATCTAAAAAATAAACATATTTAGTTGACTTAGCTGCTTTAGAAATCCCATAATCTCTAGCTACTGCTGGTCCAGAATTTTCTATTTTAAAATATTTTATTCTTTTATCTTTTTTAGAAATACTCTCAACAATTTTATTTGACTCTTCATTAGTAGAACCATCATTAACAATAATCCATTCAAAATAAGGATATGTCTGATTTATAATTGAATTATAAGTTTCCTCTAATTCTTTTTGACCATTATAAAATGGTGATATGATACTAATAATTGGTTTTTCTTCATTTAAAACTTTTGTTCTTTTTATTAATTCTTTTCCTGGCCAATTTTTAAAATTCATTTTTTTACCTCTTTCCATACTATTATAGCTATTCTTCACTTTCTGCTTTACTTTTAGCAGGACGTAATTTGTTAATTAAATTGAATAACTTATCTACAAATTTCCATCTTTTACTATTATATATTTGTGTTATTCTTAAATTTAAATTGTCACTTTGCTCTGCTAATTCTTCTATTTTAGCTTTTAATGATTTATTTTCATCTAATAATTCTTTGTTTTCATAATTCTTTTTATAAATTTTATAAACTAAGTCAAAGTTATTTTCTTGAACTTCTTTTAAAGCTAAAATTCTTTCTTTAGGTTTATCAACAGAATTAATTAGTGTTGAATTATATTTTATAATGTCTTCATAATTACCGTCATAGACAGAAGCAATTTTTTTAAAATTAATATCTCTTAAAAATTCTTTGCCCTTTTTTGTATTAACTATTAAACACGATATACCATTATTGTCAAAAATCTCTGGATTAGTTATTTCAACACCCCAATAATCTCCAACAATAAGATCAGATACATTATTGTTTCCCTTATATTGACATTTATAACAAGAATTTCGCAAAATTAAATTTTTTAAGTACAAATACATAATAGGATCATCAGTAAAAGGCTTTACATATTTCTCATTATTTATTTCATATTCATTACAAGATGGCATCCAGCCATTTTCTTTAGAACGAAACTTATAATTTGTTATTTTTCCATTATTTTCTCTTTCAATTTCATTTATATATTTTTGAAAAAGTTTTTGATTTAATACACCATGGCAAATTACTGATACTGTTATTAAATTAGGATAATCTTTTCCCAAAAAATTTTTTATTGCTCCTACTTGACAAGGTGTTCCTGTAAAAAGAACTTTTTTATTTGCTTTTAAGTCAAATTCAATTTGAGGTAAAATATTTACAATATTGCTTTGGACATATTTAGAGCCCCTTATTCGCGATAAATCATCTTCTTTTTCAAGACGGACATGTTGTATGTTAAAATTGTCCATTTCACAGCCATAAACAATTCCTCTTTTTTGAAGAACTTCTTTACCAAAAATACTACACACCCCCCCCGATGTGCTTTTTAGCAGTTCATCTTTCTTTTTATTTTTACTAATATAAACTTCTTTTTCAAAGTCATCTATTTTTTCATGTTTATTAATAGGACAACTCTTACGACACAAGTCGCAATGAATGCACTTTGTTAAATCTATCTTTGGATAAATAAAACCATTTTCATCTTCACTCATTTCAATAGCCTCTTTTGGACATTTTACTTTACAAAGTCCGCAACCTATACACTTAGAATGAGAGCATATTTTTGATTGTTCCTGTTCCGTTAATTTTTCTAAAACTTGGTTAAATATATTTTTAGCTTTGGCATTATAAATAGGTATTTTTTCTTCTAAGATTGCTTTTATTTGTGCTTTATTTTCATTTATGTAATCAAATTTTTTGCAAAGAATATCATCTTTTACAATACTTGCTGATATAACATAATTGTCATAAGTTCCAAAAATATCTTTAGCAATACCTTTAGATTTGACACTATAACCAATAACAAGTGTAGGTACACAAGTTGAATAAGCTGCAATTGAAGCGTGCGTTCTAGCAGTAACAACTAATTCACTTTTAGAAATAATATATTTTAGTTCGTTACAATTATAATTTCCTTTTTCTAAAAAAACGCGCTTTTCATTTTTAAACTTTTCTTTTAATTTTGTTAAGCCATCTAAATCATTACAATCATCGGTAGTTACATGTGGTAGTAAGCAAATGGAATATTCAGTATCCTTAAGTATATGTTTGACTAATTTTATGACACCAGCAAATTGACTTTCCGTTTTTATAGTTAAAGGACTTATATTTAAGATAATATATTTTTTATCTTTATACCATTTATTCATTTCAACTTTTTTCTTTTCTAGACCAAAAGCTGGATCAGCCGTTAAGATAAGTTTTTCTTCAGGAAGAATTTTCTTTACAGCATTATAACTAATACTTTCACGCATAACTAAAACATCAAAATTTGTTAAATCATTTATGAGCTCTAAGTCGTTTATTTCTTCAAATAAAGAAGCACCCCAAAGAATAGTTTTTTTATTATTTTGGTGACTTCTTTTATCTAATGAATATAGCCAAGTGCAATAGTCATAACAG
Organism: uncultured Bacilli bacterium; assembly: GCA_947628635.1. Classification (GTDB taxonomy): domain Bacteria; phylum Bacillota_I; class Bacilli_A; order RF39; family UBA660; genus CANRGD01. The sequence continues at coordinate 5,170 of CANRAX010000059.1, forward strand.
TAATTATCACCACCAATTGAAATGCAAATATCAGAAGACTCCATTTCCTTAACAACATCTTTTTGATAAAGTAATTCAAACTTGTCATAATCAAACACTTCTTTTTTATATTGTTCTTCTAATTTTCTTTCATCTTCATTAAGCTCATCAGATTTTTTATAGTGTTTAATATATTTAACTTTTCCTGCATAAAAATTTTTATTCAAGTCATAATCAAATGTTGCAATGCTAACATCATATTTAGTTTTATCGATTTGTTTTAAAGTGGATTGAACTAAAGCTTCAACACCTCTATTTTTGAAAGTGCCAACCCCATAGAATAAAATTCTTTTTTTCATTTTCTCACCACCCTGTACCTTATATATAAATTATATCAAAAGTTATATGTAAAATACAAACAAATAAGAAAGTTTTTCAATTTTTTTTAATATTTTTAATCAAAAAAAATCAGTATTTCTAAATACTGAATAATTTTGCTATTTTTTAAATGATTTCTTGTTACAATTCTTCAACAAATGATCTTTCAAGTTTTTTAAATATCAAGAAGCCTATAACTAAAAGTATAAGACTTAATATTCCCCAAATAAATAAACTACTAAAATTAGGATTTTCATGATAATAAAGAATTGCTCGATAAGCCTCTACCAACTGAGCCATAGGATTTACTTTCATAGCCCATTGAAACTTTTGAGGTAACATACTAGCTTGATAGACAATTGGAGTTGCATAAAAACCTAAAGTTAAAAAGACACTAACAAAGTGATCAACATCATGAACAAAAACTGTTATAGCACTTAAAACAAAAGTAAAAGCTAACGTAATTAGATATTGTATAAGTATAAGTATTGGGAAAAAGATTAAATGAAGTGAAAAACCTACTCCACTAAACAAGATAAATAAAAACATTATAATACAAGTAATTAAAAAATTAACTAATTGACTTGTAGTAATGGAAATAGGTATTATTTCTCTTGGAAAATAAACTTTCTTTAAAATATTTCCATTGGCTACTACACAACCAGTTCCTGTTTGAATAGCAACAGTGAAAAAGTTCCAAGGAATTAAAGCAACTATCATAAAAATAGTGTAATTTTCTACATTTACTCTTAAAATATAGGGAAAAACAAACGCATATACAGCAAGCATTAATAACGGATTTAAAAAAGTCCAAAGGATACCTAACCATGAGCCTTTATATTTTCCTCTTATTTCTTTCTTTATATTTGTTTTTAGTAATTCTCGATAATTATATAACTCTTTAAAAATGTTCATATTTATCACCCACAAATTTCTAAGTATTCTTTTAAAACATCGGAAACGTTACCATCTTTTCGTATTTCGCCTTTATATAGCCAAACAGCTCGATTACAAAATTTTCTTACCTGATCCATATTATGTGTAACAATAACAATAGTTTTGCCAGAATTTTTTAACTCTATTAATTTGTTAAAACATTTATCTTGGAAATGTTGATCGCCAACAGCAAGTATTTCATCTATTAAAAGTATTTCAGCTTGTACATTAATTGCAACTGAAAAAGCAAGACGCATATACATTCCTGATGAGTATGTTCTAACTGGATTATCAATAAAATCACCTAATTCAGAAAAAGCAATAATTTCATCAATTTTGGCGTCAATTTCTTCTTTTGTTAATCCAAAGATAGAGGCATTAAAATAAATATTTTCTCTACCGGTAAAGTCATCATGAAAACCAGCTCCTAATTCAAGAAGTGAGGTTAATTTTCCGTTTGTTTCTATTTTACCTTTATTCGGATAAATTATTTTAGTCATAAGTTTTAATAAGGTTGATTTACCACTTCCATTTGTTCCAATTAAGGCAACACTTTCACCCTTTTCAATAGTCAAATTTATATCTTTTAATACTTCTAAAATATCGTTTTTAGCTTTATTTTTCTTTGAGAAAAAAAGTATTTTTTCCTTTAAAGTATGAGCTTTATCATAATATAATTTAAAAGTTTTAGATACATGAGTTACTTTAATAGCGATATTTTTTTCCACATTTTAACCTCTTTTC
>CANRAX010000060.1 GCA_947628635.1 uncultured Bacilli bacterium
ATAATAAGTATTGTGAGTAATTTATATGAACTAACAGATATGATTATTATTCAAAGAACAATGTCCGATATCTTACACATCAATGCTACAACTACGGAAGCCGTTTCAAGTATCTTCACTATTTGGGGAGGTAAATTTAATGGTATTATCTTAGCGGGAATTATCGGTTTAAATACTAGTTTAACACCTAATTTAGTATCCAGTTATACAAAGAAAAACATGCAAGATGTTACTAGTAAAATAAATAAATCACTAGAATATATCTTTTATATAGCAGTTCCCTTAACACTATTTTTATCAGCTTTTTCTGGCTCTTTATGGACTGTTTTCTATGGATCAAGTAAAATTGGAACAGTAGTTTATAGTTACTTTGTTTTCTATGCATTATTTGGTGGTATCTTTACTGTTTTAGTTAATATTTTACAAAGTTTAAGTAAATATAAAGAAGTAGTTATAAGTATTATGATTGGTCTTATCTTTAATCTAGTCTTTGACTGTCCATTCGTTTTACTATTTAATAAACTTGGTTTACAACCAGCTAATGGCGCAATTGTTTGTGGCTTAATTGGTTATACAATTTCAATAATTTATTCAATGCATGTTTTATATAAAAAGGATAATATTAGTTTCAAAGAAACTTTTATCAAAGTAAAAAAATATATTCCTTGCTGTTTAGTTTTTGCTTTTGCATTAGTTGTTTTAAAAATGTTTGTTCCCGAACAATTACCAAGTCGTTTGTTACATATACCTCTTTTGATGGTAACAGGTTTAATTTCTTTTGGAATATATCTTTTCGTTAGCTATTTAAATGGTAGCTTTACAGATTTATTTCCCTTTTTATTTAAGAAAAAAGCCAAAAAACAAAATTTAACCTAAGGAGTGTAACTATGAATAAGAAGAAAACAAATATTGTTTATGGTTCTGAAAGTAAAGAAAAATATTCTAGTGCTTTGAAGGATTTACTTACTTATTATGAAGAACTTGATGAAGAAAAAATAATAATGGCTCCTAAAAAAGAGCATAAATGTTTTGACAAAAGAGTTCAAAAAGTAATGGATGGTTATGATTTAGTCAATTTCGAAATTGATAAATATGCTTCAAAAGATGTCCCAGAAATTTATAGTCAAGATAGTCTAAATAATGGTAATCCATTGAGATATCGTCCTTTTCCTAGTTGCCTTTTTCGTATAATTAGAACTTGTTTTAGTAGAAGCCTTAATTGTTACCCATCAACAGTAGGTAGCTCTCGAGCTAGACAAGACTTAGTAAATTATTTAATCAAGGAAGGCTTTCCAAAAGAAGATAATACCTATTGTAACGGTATAAATGTTCATAATGTTGCCTTTGCTTCATCTACAACACAAGCTTTTGGAATGATTTTAAAGGTTATAGCGAGAAAACATGATGTTATAATTATTCCCGCTCCAACTTATGGTATTTTTGCAGGAATTGCTGAAAAATTAGGTGTTACTTGTGAAACAATTGATTTAAAGGAAGAAAATAATTTCTTTATTAATCCCAAAGAATTAAATGAAAAAATTACTAGTATAAATGAACAATTAAAAAAAGATTATCAAAATCTTTTAGATTACGTTCCTAAATGTGTTGCTTATTTAAATATTAATCCTCATAATCCAATAGGAAATGTTATGACTAAAGATAATCTTTCATTAATAAAAGAAATAGGAGATGTTTGTTTAGAAAAAAGTGTTTTTATCATTGATGATTTAATTTACCGTGATTTAACATTTGATAGAAATAATTTAGCCTTTCCAATTGCTTCAATTCCTAAATATTTTAATAATACTATTTCTTTATTTGGCCTTTCTAAAGCCTTTGGCTTAGCTGGTTTTCGAGCTGGCTTTATCGTTATGCCAACTCCAATATTTTGGGGATATGCTACTGAAATATTTGATTTAATGGACTCTGTTCCTGTTTTACAAGTTGAAGCTGTTCGAGGAGCTTTTAATGGTAGTGCAAAACGATATAAAAAGTATGATAAATATTTTAAAAAACTAATTCCTAAATATCTTTATCAATTAGATTTAGTAACTGCCTTAATCTATGGAATTAATTCAATCAAAAATGAAAAAACAAAACAAAAAATAATTAAAGATATTGCAAAGTATAATGATAATTATGATACCATAGAAGAAATTTTAGCTGGTATTAAAGGAGTAGAGATACGTAAAAATACTTATCCACAATCAGGTTTCTTTATTATAGTTGATTTTACAGCTTTGAAGGGAAAATATTACAAGGGTGAAAAAATACAATCAGAATATGATTTATTAAAAGCTATGTTTAATTATGGTAAAGTAAGATATTTAATGGGTGAAAATTTTATCTGGCCTTATAAAGATGAATTTGTTGCTCGGGTTAACTTTGCTGTTTCCAAAAAAGCTTTAATTCATAATTTTTATCAAATAAATTGTTTAGTTAGGATGTTGAAAGATGAGCCGAATAAAAAAGATAATCTATAAAATAAGAATAATTATATTACATTTTTTAAATAACCTGCAATTGTTATTTACTCTAAAAAGAAATCAAAAGATTTATATTGTTTCCTCTCCAAAATATCAAAATAAAATAAAAGAAGATTTGACTTTGCAAAAGTATTTTCTTAAGAACAATTGCTACTGTAAAATTGTTACTTGGCAAGATGATTTATCTCATGCAAATTGCCTCATAAGATCTGTTTGGGGTTATTGTGATGATTTAACTAACTTTTTAAATTTTATCAGTAGAAACAAACCTATTAATGCTAGAGAAATAATTTATCATAATATTGATAAGAAAAAACAGTATAATTTATTAGAAAAATATGATATTAATCATATAAAAACAAAATTTTATAATTCTATTCAAGATTTCAAAGTCTCTTCAAAAAAACAAGTAATAAAGCCTTTAATCTCTGAAAGTGGTCAAAATACTTTCCTTATTTCCGAAAAAGATGATTTAGAAAAAATAAAAGATTTAAAGAATTTTATGGTTCAACCTTATATTTCGGGTATAGAAGATGGAGAATTATCATTAATAGTTTTAGGTAAAACTTTAGAGTATGGTGTTATTAGATTTCCTGGTGTCTTTTCTAGCTTTTCAAAAGAAATATATGTTCCGTTAGAGAAAATTCCTGATGAAGCTATTTCTATTTTTGAAAAAGTAAAACTAATAAAAGAGTATGATAATGCCCTTTTTATGCGAATTGATTTAGTAAAAGATAAAAATACTTATAAGGTTTTAGAGTTAGAATTAGTAGATCCTGATTTATTTATTGAAAGTATTCCTGATAAAAAGTTAAAAACTAAGGTTTATAATGATTTAGTAAATTTAACTATTAAACATATTAATCAGTAGTAAAACATTTTTTAGAGGAGGAAATATAAAAATGCCAACACGAATGAAAAAGAAAAAGTTAAATAAAATTGTTTTTCTAGGAAGTTTTATTACTATTATAGTTTTAATAGCTTTTTTAGTTTTTTACAAAGAAAAACATGGCTTGTATTCGCAATTGAAAATAAATTTAAATGGTAAAAGTGTTATTACTTTAGATGTTGGTAGTAAATATAAAGAAGATGGTGCCACTGCTACTTATGGGAAGAAAAATATTTCTAATGCCTTAAAGATAAGTGATAATGTAAAAACAAATAAGATAGGTAATTATAAAGTTGATTATACTGTTAAATATAAAATGCTAAAAAAAACTGTCACAAGAACGATAAAAGTAGTTGATAACATAGCTCCAGAAATTAAATTAGTTGATGATATTTCCTATGTCGTTGTAGGTAATGACTATAAAGAACCTGGTTTTACAGCCATTGATAATTATGATGGCGATTTAACTCAGAAAGTAGTAACGAAAAATAATATTGATAAAAATAAAATAGGGCAGTATGAAGTTAGTTATACGTTAGAGGACTCCAGTAAAAATAAAACAACTGTTAAGAGAAAAGTAAATGTTGTTGCTAAGGCTTCAAACGAACAAAAAATAGCCGTTTTAAATTACCATTTCTTTTATGATAGTAGTAAAGGACAAGTTTGTAATGAAAGTATTTGTGAGGAAATTTCTCAATTTAAGTCACAATTACAATGGCTAAAAGATAATAATTATAAGACTTTAACTATGCAAGAATTTAAAGACTGGATGTATGGTGAAATTGAATTACCCGAAAAGTCTGTTTTAATTACTATTGATGATGGAGCGATGGGAACTGGTAAACATAATGGTTATACTTTAATTCCAGCCCTAGAAGAATACAAGGCTCATGCCGTGTTGTTTCTCATAACTGGTTGGTGGGACATAAGTAATTATCAAGGTTCTAACTATTTAGAAATACAATCTCATACTCATGATATGCATAATGAAGGCTTTTGTACAGGTGTTACGCGAGGAGCTAAAATGCTTTGTCAGGATTATGAAACCGTAAAAGCTGACTTATCTAACTCAATTGCCGTTACGGGTTCTAAAACCGCTTTTTGCTTTCCATTTTATGCTTATGATGAAAAAGCCCTACAAGCCGTAAAAGATGTTGGCTTTGAATTAGCCTTCGTCGGTGGAAATAGAAAAGCTAAAAGAACTGATAATAAATTCCTTATTCCAAGATATCCCATTACAAGAGACCATACCTTGGAAGATTTTATCAGAATGGTAAGTTAAAGAAAAAAGAAAAATAAAAGTAAAAGAAATACTAAATAATATATAACTTAATAACTTCATACTTTGAAAGGAAGGAAAAATATGTGTACAGCAGTAACTTATAAAACTAAAGATCATTATTTTGGAAGAAATTTTGATTTAGAATATTCTTACAAAGAAACGGTAACTATAACTCCAAGAAATTATCCTTTTAAATTTAGAAAAGTAAAAGAAATTACTTCTCATTATGCTCTTATTGGCATGGCCTATGTTGCGAATGATTATCCATTATATTATGACGCTATTAATGAAAAAGGTTTAGGAATGGCAGGATTGAATTTTCCTGGCAATGCTGATTATAAATTAGAGGATTTAGCAAAGGATAATATTGCTCCTTTTGAGTTTATACCTTGGATTTTGTCACAATGTGCTACCGTTATGGAGGCTAAGAATTTATTAGAAAAAGTAAATATCGCTAATATTAATTTTAGTGAAGAGTTACCAGCTTCACCTCTTCATTGGATTATAGCAGATAAACAAAATGCTATTACTGTGGAAAGTATTAAAGATGGTTTAAAAATTTATGATAACCCAGTTGGTGTTTTAACAAATAATCCTACTTTTGATATTCATATGTTTAATTTAAATAATTATATGAGTTTATCAATTGAAAAACCTGTTAATAATTTTTCTAAAGAATTAAATTTTGATATTTATAGTCGTGGTATGGGTGCCTTAGGTTTACCAGGTGATTTATCTTCAGCTTCACGCTTTGTTAAAGCAGCTTTTACCAAAATGAATTCTATATCAGGTAGCTCAGAATCAGAAAGTATTTCTCAATTCTTTCATATTTTAACTTCAGTTGAACAACAAAGAGGTTGTGTACATATGGGTGAGGATAAATATGAAATAACTATTTATAGTTCTTGTTGTAATATGGATAAAGGTATTTATTACTATACAACTTATGAAAATAATCAAATAACAGCAATTGATATGTATAAAGAAAATTTAGATGGAAATGAATTGATTAATTATAGTTTAATTAAAAATCAACAGATATTAATGCAAAATTAAAAAGTTTTTCCTAAATAATAAAATAGAAATTTAAAAGTAGAGCGAACTTCTACTTTTTTACTTTTGAAAAATTTTATAAATTAAATTTTTTACCAAACTATTTTAAAGAGCTATTAAATTAATTGACTTTGCGTATTATTGCAAAAAAAGATATAATAAAATGTAGTGATAGAAAATATGTTTTACATTGGGTAATTTTTTGGAGTAATAGCTTTAATAGTTCTTACTTTAAGTTTTCTAAAAAATAAAAAGGAACTAAAATATCAAATCTTTTCAAGTTTACTGTTTACTTTACAGTATATTTTTAAATGCAATTACTGGTTTATATTATGAACATTTATCGAGTTGATTTCCGTCATAATAGCTATTTATAAATTTGACATAAAAAATTCAAAGTTAAAAAAGTTTGAAATGTAAAAAGTGAGTGTGAATTTTTTGAAAATACGTGATTTAAAAAAAGAATATGATAAATTACAATTAAAATATGGCGCTAAGGATTTAGATTCTATATATAATGGTGGATGTGAAATAAATCCTGATATTTGTTTTGTTTTTATACAATAAGAAATTCATAGTCATACTAGAAAAGTATCATTGCAGAACAAAAGTATGCAAAAAATTCAGGATATATAATTATATATAATTATCCTGTTTTTGAACTTAGAATGAATTTTTTAACCTTTATATTTGTGATAAATTTCTCGTATAGATTTATACTTTATATGTACATATTGTTTTTTTTAGAAGAATTATAATCATGGTTAATATGACCATTAGAGTCAAACATATTTTCATCATAGTTATTATCTAAAAAATAGTTCATAAATTGTTCTGATGAAATTATAGGAATTTTATCTTTAGATTCATTTTTCATACTTCAATTATAGTCAAAAAAAAAGAAATTTGTAGGAACATAAATTTCACAATTTGTACTATTTACAAATGCAAACATTTGTATTATTATTAAATTGCTAGGGGGAATGAACAATCTTAATTAATAAAGCATATAAGTTTAGAATTTATCTAAATGAAGAACAAAAGATTTTTATTAATAAATGTATTGGTAGTAGTCGCTTTGTTTATAATTATTATTTGAATAAAAAAGAAGAACTTTATAAAAAT
>CANRAX010000061.1 GCA_947628635.1 uncultured Bacilli bacterium
CCACCACCCATTAATGGAAGTTTGTGACTTCCTAAAGAAGTAATAGATAAATCCAAGGCTTTTAAACAATGATTAAGTAATGTATCCTGCTTTTCTAAGTAACTAAAAATAATTCCTTTCTCACCTTCATAGTCGCTTAATTTCTCACCAGTTATGTATGGCACTTCTTCGTTCAAAATTTCATAATCGTTAGTAACTTCTATGTAATAACAAGTAGCATAAACTAACCATAAATAATCATCTTTAAATTTACTGCGAAGTCCAAAATGATTTTTTTCATGCCACCAATGAAGAACATCACCTTCTATAAATTGGTGTTTAGCATTAATTAAAATTTGATTTCTAGCAAATTCAGGTTTTATCAATGTAATATTCATATTATCCTGTAATTGATCTCTATATCCAAAAGCTCCACTTACTTGATAATAACCAGCTCGAGCTAAAATTCTAGAAGAGATAGTTTGATATAAATACCAACCATTGACAACATAATCAAAACTTTTATCAGGTGTACTTACTTCAACAGTTTTTAATGTTTTTTGCCAATTTTCCCTAACTAATTTTAACTCTTTCTTAACATTAGCAAAATTAGTATATTTAGCCATCAATTCCAAATTTTCTTTATCGCTTTTACTACATCCTAAAACGAAAATAATATTTTTTTCTTCTTCTGGCTCAAAATCAACCTTAACTGACATATTTTTAGTTAAAGTTCTGTCACATGTAGCAGATATAATTTCTTCACTTGAAGACATAAACACATTTATATCACTATAATTGTTAATATAAACATTACGCATTTTTACATAATTATCATCTTTCATAAATTCAGTTAGAATATGCCTAGATGTTTTTTCTTCAAAATTACCAAATGTTGGATTAATCCAAAATTCTATTTCTTGAGAATTCTTCTTTTTATGTTTATTAGTTAAATGCATTAAATAAATTTTAATATTATCTTCAACGGCTACAAATTCTGTAATTTCTTTTTTTAAGTCAACTGTTTCATTTTCTAAAATTGTATAACCAAAGCCATGTGTACATTTTGTTGGATCAAAAAGTTTACCATTGAATTTAAAACCTTCACTTTTATCATTAACAACCATTTCATTATTCCAAGAAGTTATTTTAAATTCTTGAGAATTATAAGCATATGTGTATCCACAACCATTATTAGTAACAATCGTACCAAAATTTTTATTAGCTATAATATTAACCCATGGAGCTGGTGTATTGCGATTGTAGATGACATACTCCTTACCATTATTTTTAAAGCCACCAAATCCATTATCAAATATCAATTTTTCTTTTGGTAAAGAAAGCGTCTTTTCACTACTATATGTTGGATAATCGCTGATAGTATTATTTTTTTGTAAATTCTCTACGGCTTCTTTTAAAGTAATGTGATTTTCAACTACAAAATGTAATCTTGGTACCATAGCAAATAAACTTTTATCATCTTTTGTTAAATCATCATTATTAATTACAGTAATAGATCCTGGAGTATGATAAAAGCTATTCAAAGTATACATACGGTACATTTCATCATCAATTTGTTTTTTTATCATTTTTTGATAACGACCTGTTTCACTGTTAATAATAACAATATCAACAAAAATAGAATTATTTTTGTAATACTCAAACGCTTTTAAGATGTCCATAACAAAACCTATGTCTGAAATATCATTTATTTCTGTTAAAACAATTGGACGATCACCACTAATACCAAATTTCCATAATCCTTCTTGGGTTAATGCGTTTTGTCTTAATAAATCCATGCGTTCTTTTGTAACAGAAATTTTTGTAGTTTGATATAAGTAATTTAACATAATGTTAAAAGTACGCATTTTTTCACCAGTTAGGTTCATATTTTTAGTATTAATAATATTCATTAGAGGAGCTACTTTAAAAGCTTTTTCTAATTCATAATCATTATTATAAGCTGTTAAAATACTATTAATTTGTTCTCTGCTACGACCAAATCCTACTAATAAATAAATAATTTTTTCACTGTTAGCTGGAATTGTTACATGATTACGTAATGAAATTATAGGATCTAAGTTATCGCCACAATAATTAGATAATTCTTGATCAAGGGCAATTGCATTACTTAAATTATTATTACGACCAATAAAGTTACTTCTTTCTGTTTCGTAAGAAAATTCTCCATCAGGATTATCAATAATTAATTTATTTACCATATAACTATTAATTTTATTATCTTTACGACTTTTTCTTTTTACTATTAAAGCATTATTTTTGGTATCATAGAAAGACGTTATGAACATATTATTAAATGTTTTATGACTAACATCATCCATATTTTCACAAAGAATAGGCTCAGTATAAGTAGTTATTTCTAATTCTTTTGAAACATCAGAAATATTTTTTAATGTAATTTTTCTTATTTCTGCATGATGATTTCTTGTAACAACAATTTCTGTTTTTGTTGTAATTGTCCCATCTGTTCTTAAAAATTTTATTTTATCTGAGGCAAAAACCACTTCATATTTATCAGGTTTTATATTCATAGGAGCAAAAGTATTACTCCAAGTATATTTAGTTTTTAAATCTTTTAAAATTACAAAAATACCATAATCTTGTTCTGTTACTTTACGATATCTATTTAGTTGTAAAGTACGGTAACGAGAGAAACTATTTCCTCGATCATTCATTAACAAAGCATATTTTTTATTTGATAAAACTGATACTTCTGGCATATAAGATATATAGTTGAAAGCTCTTATGTCATTTTCAATTTTCTCTTTATTATAATCATACTTTTTATAATTAGCCATTTTTAAATCAATCGCTGTTTTAATTTGAACTTTTTCTTTTAAAAGTATATCAAAAGTTCGAACATTGACATTTTCATGAAAATAATTTTTGATAGCATTTTTCTTTAAATAATTTACTAAACCAGCTAAAATCATTCCTTGATGATGAGCAAAATAGGCTTTTACTACTTCTTTATTATCATAGTCATATGATTCATATAGACCATATTTATCATACATTTTTAAATTTTTAAATTTTTCGACATTAGCATAGACATCATTTGGGAAAAGTTCTAAGGCCATAAGAGAAGCATATGGGGCTAAAACAATACGATTTTCTTTATCTTCTTTGGCTTTTAAATGAGGGGTTGAAAAAGCTTTATATTTATAATTTAGAGAGTTATCTAATTCTGCATAAGCCGATTCACTAATTCCCCAAGGAAGCTTTGTGTTAATGCTATTAATATAATCTTTTTGACAAAAATAGGCAAAGCGATATGATTCATCGAATAAAGTATTTGGGTAATTTCTTAGAAATAATAAGGGCATAAAATATTCAAAAGACGTTCCACTCCAAGAAATTAATCCTTTATGCTTTTTATAAATTGTAAGAGATTTATCTAATGAAAACCAGTGTTTATTTGGAACATCACCAAGCATAATAGCAACAAAAGATGTAAGGCGTGATTCACTTGCAAATTTATTATAATTATATGGTGATAAATGACCTTCGTTTTCATCATAGCCAATACTAAAGACATCTTTTTTAGTATAAAGTTTTTTAAAATTAGTATTATTAATTAATTTATCACAATCTTTTACTAAGTCATTTTGCTCTAATTTGCTTAAAAACTCTCTGACTGTTATTAAGCAAGCTGTAAAGTTACCTGAATCAACGGTAGAAACAAAAGCTGGTAGCATGATCCTTTTAGTTTTAATATCATACCAATTATATAAATGACCATGCCATTTTTCTAAAGACTCTACACTATTTAAAATATTTTTTATTAATGAAATAGCTTCATTTTCTGATATAATTTCTAATTCATAAGCACTAACTATACTTGTTAGAGAAAAACCAATAGCCGTAGGTGAAGTACGTAAATCAAGTTTTTGTTCTCTATTTTCTTGATAGTTATCAGGAATTAAATAGTTATATTCTTCTTTTAAATTTTCAGCAAAATAATTCCATGTTCTTTTGGCTAAATCATTTAAAACATCAAGTTTTTTCTCTTTTAATTCTGGTTCACTATTATCAATTGTTTTACTGACATACCATAAAAGAAAAGGTGCTGATAAAAAGATTATCCCTAAAACAATAGCTGCTACATTTTCAAAATAAATACCTAGGGCAAAAAGAATTATAGTAAAAACAATATTGATAAGGAAATTTTTAAGATAGTTTTTTAAGTTTCCTTCAACAGTTTTTAAAGCATCTTCTGCTGTTATCCAATTAAGTAAATTTCTATGACTTATAAATAATCTGTATAAAGTTCTAAAGAAAGCATCCATATAAAGTTTGGTGTAAAAAGGAAGAGTTGCTAAAACGATATAAGATCGTAAAAAAATACTTTTTCCACCATGATATAGATTTTTATAATAAAGAACATTAAATTCTTTTTTATTACGATATTTCTTACCATATAAGAAAAATAAAATAGGTAAAGCAATTTCTAATAGAACAAAAGCTAACCAAATAATAGGGTATCTAGTAAAAAATATAGCACAGATTAAAGTAATTAATAAAGTTGTTGGTAAAAACATACGAATAATGTTATCTAAGATTTTATATTTGCCTAATATATTAACAGGATTTTTTACTTGATGATTATTTTTATTTTTTACTTTAGGAAGTAACCAGCCAATTATTTGTGTATCTCCTCTAGCCCAACGATGTTGGCGAGTTATATCAATTAGGAATTTAGATGGAAAATCATCAATTAATTCAATATCTGATACATAACCACAGCGAAGATAATTACCTTCAAGTAAATCGTGTGATAGAATAAGATTTTCTGGAAAAGCGTTGCTTAAAACTTTATCAAATATTTCCAAATCATAAATACCTTTTCCAACAAAACTTCCTTCATTAAAGGCGTCTTGATAAACATTAGGAACAATGGCTGAATAAGTATCAAAACCACCAATGCCAGCAAATATTTGACTATAAAGGCTTTTATTTGTTGCTTCTATATCAACACTAACACGTGGTTGCATAATTCCATAACCTTTTATAACTTTATTTTGTTTTTTATTTAGAATAGGCTTATTTAAAGGATGTGCCATAGCACCAACTAAATTTAATGCTGAATTTAAAACTAATTTTGTATCAGTATCTAAAGTTATAACATATTTAATATTTAAATTATTATGATGAAGCATATTAACATTAAAATATTTTGTTTCATCAACATATTCTCCTAAAAGAATTTTATTAAAATGTAAAAGGGCTCCTCTTTTACGTTCATAACCTAAAAAGGTTCCTTCTTTTTCATTCCAAACTCTTTTACGGTATAAGAAATAAAAAAGATCTTTATTATATTTTTTATTAAGCTCCTCGGCACATTTTTGACCATATTCACTTAATTGTTCATCATAATCTTCTATTTGATTTTCACTTGCTTTAGCATCACCTAATAAAGAAAAGTATAAGTTATTACTTTTATTTATTAAATAAAACGTCTCTAAAGTATCAAACATATCTTTTATTTTTTCTTTAGTACTAATTATAGTTGGTATAACAACCATAGTTTTTGACTCTTCTGGTATACCTTTGGAATAATCTAGTTTAGGTAAAAGGGTTGTAGGAACAAATTTAATTATGATTTGATTAACTATTTGATTCAATAGTTGATTAATTGGAATTAATAAAATCAAAAAACCTACAATATGCCATTTAATAAAATAATTAGATAAAACAAAAGCTAAGATAATTGTCAAAATTAAGTTAATAGCAATATAGATAATGGCATTAAAAGTTTTATCTTTTCTTTTAAATAAAGAAAAACCAATATGATAATCTTCATTGTTCTTATTTTTTTCTAATAATTTTTCTAAATAAGATAATTCACTAGTATGATTCTTTTTAGCAAGATGAACTAACTGTCTACGATATAATTCTTTGGAATCATCCGTCATATTTTTATAAACTTCATCTTCTAAAAGGAGTTTTTCAACACGAGATATCTTTTCATACATATCTTCATCATAATATTCAAATATTTCTCGGATATCACCAAAGATATTAGATATTAATATATCATTATCAATCTTTTTTTGATATTCGTCATTAATTAAGTCTTTAAGACTAATATTTTTACTTTCTAAAGTTTCATTTAATTCTTTAAAGATAATATTTTTATTTTCATTTTGATTTAATTGGTTGTTTAATTCAAATATCATATAATTATCATTTAAATTATGATAATTTTGTATATTAAAATCTTTTAATTCTAACATTTCATTAGGATTACTTTTGATAATTTTAGAAATATTATCTTTGATAGTTAATTTATTTTGTTCTTCTATGCATAGGTGTCTTAGCCTTTCTGTATAGATAAAGACAAGTATTGTTTTCATAATACTTATTTCTTGATAAGTAAAAGTTGTTTTAGTTGTCTTTTGATATTTTTTTAACTCATTTATTAAGGATTTATAATTAATATTATAATTGTATTTAATTACTATTTCTTTTAGACAATTAAAAATTTTATTTATTGTTTTTTTTACTTTTTTTAGTTCATATTTATTATTAGTAATATCTGTTTTATGTTCAACTAAAAGATAAAAGTTATCAATTAACCATTCATTAGTAATTCCTACATATTCTAATTTCTTAGTTTTATTAACAAGAATATTATAGTAAGAATTTATATAATTAAAGTCATCGTAAAAGTTTTTTAGTAATTTTATCATAATTATACACTCCTAAGAAAAGTATATCATAAAATATTAGTTATTC
>CANRAX010000062.1 GCA_947628635.1 uncultured Bacilli bacterium
ATTTATATTAAAATTTTCATTTTAATATCTTTTTCATCCGGTATGACTAGTTTTCCATAAAACTTTTCACACTATCATAATATTAAAAGTATTATATTCTTTTTATGTATTTCTCAAAAGTCTTTTTATTAGGATAATCTATACTATCTAAATCATCATATAGCTTTTGATAATCATAAGCAATAGACTGTTCTGAAATAGTAAGTTGCCCCTTTTCATCTTCAAGTATATAATAAATTGCCTCTTTATCTATGGCTACACCTGTTCCATTTAATGAATAAAACTCAATATCATTTGATTTATGATGTCTATAAAAATGATAATGACCAAAAATTATACAATCATAATTTTTTACAGTATTGCCAAAAAATAAAGGATCATTATTTGCCGAAATAATATTTTTGGTTTTAGGTGAAGTAAATCTTATATCTTTAGAAGTATTTGTATTAAAAAAACATTCAATGTCTTCACCAGCATATTTCCATACACCAGAATAGTCATATCGAACATCAATTGGAAAATGACACAAAGCTACTTTATGATTATTAATATTTAATTCAATAGTATGTGGAGCTTTTTTTAAAAAATTAATTTGCTCTTCAGTTAGTTGTTTTTCAGTCCATATAGCATTATTATACCTTGCTCCATCTAACTTATTCAAATACGGAAAACATTCAGCACCTAAAACTATATATTCTTCGGCATTTCCCAATACCATTTTTATATCATTTTCAATTAATAAATCTAAACATTCTTTAGGAGAATTTCCCAGTCCTATAACATCACCTAATGAATAGATTTTTTTTATCTTTTTTGGCTTTATATCAGCTAAAACACTTTTTAACGCCTCTAAGTTAGCATGAACGTCGCTTATAATAGCAATTTTCTCATTCATAATTATACCTCATTTCTTGATATTTTATTTGCCTTATGTTAATATACATAGTCAAGGAAGTGATTGCTATGCTAATTATTGAAGGCTTAGATGGTAGTGGTAAAACTACATTAATAAATCAACTTCTTACTAAAGATAAAAAACTTTTAAAACCAGAAAATATTAATAACTCATTTGAAAAATACCACGTCCTTTTGAAAGAAACATCACCAAATTCACTAATGGATCGTTCTTTTATTAGTGAAATGGTATATGGAAAAGTATTATCTAACAAAACTAAACTTACAGAAGAAGAATATCAACAATTACTAAAATTGTACTCTAAAAGCAAATCCATTGTCATATATCTTTATGCACCAAAAGAAGTTTTATTGAACCGCAGAATAAATGACAAAAAAGATAAACTTGTACTTTTAAAATTTTATGAAAAATTGTTAAATGAATTTGACTATCGCCTAAGTGAAGCCAATATTTATTTACCTACGTACAAAATTAATACTTACAAAAATTCTCAGGAAGAAGTTTTATCAAAAGTAAAACAATTAACTAAGTTCTAGTTTTCTTTAATTTCTTTGTAAAATTGGGAATACTAATTGTTTCTATAATATCTGGAGAATATGTTACATTTTGATGTCTATCTAATTCAAATGCTGGTGTTAATGCTAATAGTATTAAATCTTCTATTGGCAAAATATTTTTCATCAACAAGGCTTTATCATAATTAAGAGAAAAATTTCTCCCTATATTTGCTCGTTGCATAAAAGCTATCTTTAAATTATTTCTTTCACTTAACACACTTTTTAATAAATTATTTAAATATGTAATTATTTTTTCTTTTTCTACATTTGAAACATTATATTTAGATAAGAGTAGTTCCACATTATTTATACATTCATTAGTATTTCTCTCAAAAAAAGCTTTTCTATTATATATTTTCTCATCTATCATATACTTACCATTACTTACCAACCTTGATAAAAATACAGGAGACAATACTGAATAGTAATAAGAAGCTCCAAAATTGTCAGTAGTAAAGAAGTTTGGCTGCACTTGATAATCCCAATTTTGTTGAAATGAATTTGTTAAACCTTTTTTTCTTAAAATATTATCAATTTTTTTCATATCTTCCACATCGCAACAACTAAATTTTCCAGATAAACCATATTTCAAAATATTATCTTCAAAACTACTATTAAATCCATGAAAGCAATATCCTTGGTTAATATACCTTTGTTTTAGTAAAATTAATATTTTTTCTTTTAGAGCTTCTTCAGAATTTTCATTTAATTTTACCTTTTGAATAATATCATTAATTAAAATATAATCACATTTATTTAAAATTTCTTCAAATGACTCACTGCTTTCACAAATTTGTCTTAAATAATTGTAATATTCATTAATAAACTCTTCCTTCTTAATATTCTCTCTATTCATAATCATATACTGGTATATTTTTTGTAATAGAAAAGATTGAATAAAAAGTTGTTCATCAGCCCATCCAGAATAATTAATGCCTATTTGTTTTAAATCATATTTAAAATCCTTATTGTTTAAAACTTCAAATATATCTTCCAATAAATCATTATTAAGCACTTTTTCAAAAGACTTAATAAAATTGTCTTTATAATTATTTTTTAAATCTTGTTTTTCATAAACTCTACATTTACCATTAACATCGACATTCATTAAATCTCTATGATTAATAATGTTGTTACATAAATCATAATACTCATCTTTTGAAAGTTTAAATTGTTGACAAATCTCATCAATATTTAATACTTTTTCATTAGAATTACCATCTAAAATCATGTCATATAAATTCATAATTTCACCATTTTTCACTCAAATACATTTCCATAGCTTTTTTTTGATATGGCAACTCTAATTTTTCTAAAACTTTATTTTTATCCATTATTACTAATTCAGATTCTTTTTCTAATGGAAGCATTATCTTATCATCTATTTCTACTAAAAAGATATGTACTAAAGATTGCATATTAATATTATCTCTCGTAACCCAATAGCAATTTATAGTATATAAATGAGTTGCTTCTCTTACCAAGCAACCACTTTCTTCTAGAAATTCTCTTTTTAAACATTCAAAATATGACTCTTCTGGTTCTTTTCCTCCACCTATTAATGATATTTCATTATTTTTTTTTGTTAAATAAAATTGTTTGTTTTTTTCATATATTCCAAAACATGTCTCCCGAAATACATAATTGATTTTATTATACTTAACTCCAATTTGTACTTTTTTCATTAATCGTCCCACACTTTCCATGGGGCCTTTCCCACTTTTAATAATTTATTTAAATACTCTCTTTCACTTTGAAAATCCATACATTGCCAAAAACCAAGATGTTTATATGCTGATACTTGATTTATTTGAACTAATTTTTCTAAAACTTCTTTTTCAAAAGATTGCGAATTTAGCTTTAATTCTTTTAAAATAGCTTTATTTACAACCATAAAACCAGCATTTATCCATTCTTCTTCTTTTAAGAATTTCTCTCTAAAATAATTAACTTTATTATCTTTAATTTCTACAACACCAAATCTTTCTTCCCTCTTCACAACTGATATTGTAACTAGACTGTTATTACACTTATGAAATTTATATAAATCATCTATATTAATATCAGCCACTGCATCAGCATATGTTAAAAAGAAACAATCATCAGTATCATCCAAATACCTTTCAATTCTTTTTAATCTTCCACCTGTTTGTGTATTTAAACCAGTATCAACTAATGTTATTTTCCAATCTTCACTATTATCATTTAGAATATGAATATCATTATTTTTAAAGTCTAATGTTAAATTCTTTTTCTTGTTCATTAAATTAAGAAAATATTTTTTAAATTCTTCTTGTTTATAACCTAAACATAATATAAAATCCTTAACACCATAATAATAGTAAATCTTCATTATGTGCCATATAATCGGCTCATCACCAACTGTAACTAAAGGCTTAGGAGTTGTATCGTTTTCAACCTTTATTCTACTACCTTTACCTCCTGCAAAGATAACACACTTCATATATCCTCCTATATTTTTAAAATATCGGCATTATTAATAGATGTATTCCAATAATAACCATTTTCTTTTTTAGCAACTAAAATTTTTACTCCCAACTTCTCTGTTAAATAAGATATTTCATTAAAATCCAATTCTAAATCTTTTATAATAACAACTCTATCTTTAAATTCTATTTGTTCTTCATTAATATTTTTCTGCAATTTTCTTATTAAGGAAAATATATATTCTTTATCAGGAAATACAAATTGCTCAAATTTCTTTTTACAAAGATTTCTTTGAGATTTTGGACAATTATTACAATTAATACAAATATCTGTATTATAGAAAAATTTTCTATCAGGCTGATGTAGAGCATAACCTAATGCACAACTGGTAGTTTGAAAAATAGGATAATCTCCTTTCTTTGCAAGCTCATTCCATAAATAATCATATGCTGCATTATCCCAAACATTATCTGACTCCAAAGCATTAACTCTATTTTCTTTCAACTCGCTCCAATCTATATTATCAATAATATTATTTGTTGTTTTCAAGCCTATTGCAACAGAAGCTAAACAATATTTTTTTACAAATTGATAAATTTTAAATATATCTTCTTTCTTAGAATTTTGAGGAATAAATGGTCGCCAATAGTGAATAATCATCTTTCCTTTTTTTGATAATTTAACAAAATTTCTTTCAATTATCTTTTTATTAACACCAACTTCAACATTTTCATCCAAACCAGAATAACTTAAGAAGAAAATAAACTTATGTCCTAATTTTTCATAATCATCAATAAAATTAATAAATTCATCAGGAATATCACATTTTGATATAAATATTATCGGATTTTTAATTTCTTTTTCCATAAGAATTTGTATTAGTTGTTTTAAATACTCAATATTATCCGAAGTCGAAAAAGCATCAGTTTGTGAAAATAAACACAATGGCATATCAGAAATATAAAATCTACTTTCTAACAATTGTTTTACTGCCTCTTCAGGACTAGCTAAAGTTATCGGTTTTATCTTATTCAAACCTCTATCATTAAGAAAACAATATTTACATTGTTTAGGACAACCTTGAATTGGATTTAAAACTAACCAAGTTGCATGAACATCTACAATTGGATAAAATTGCGGTGTTTTTTGTTTTTCATAAGACTTAAGAAAATTAGTTGCATCACAAATCATTTTATTAAATTCAACATCAAGATTTAAATTTAAGTCAAACGCAACAGAAAAAATTATTTCAAGCAACCGTGCTAAATTAAAATATAAAAAGTCATCTTCTTTAGCAAAACCATATCTTATCTTATAATGTCTATACTCATATTTTTCTAAAACTTTTTCTGCCACTTCACCAAAAAGCACATTAAAGCTTAATAAGGCTTCAGCTACATTTTCAAATTTTATGTAATTATAATTATAATCGTAATTTTGAATATCTAAATCTAATTTCCAGCAAAGGCTAAATAATTGCAAAACTATATCTGATATTTCATCACCTAGGTTATTTATCTTTCTTCCCTTTTCCCCATATTCTTTATGTGATGAAATAAGATAACTAAAGTGTCCCAATTGAACATTTAATTCAGCTAAAACAGTGATTGCATCCCAATTTTTATTTTCTGTAATCTTAAACTTTTCTTTTAGTTCAATAGCTCTTTTGTAATTTTTTTCTATAAACTCCTTAATATTCTCCATTCTTACCTCCACGTCTTTTTTCTTAACAGTAATTCTTTAGAGTATTTTGCTTTTTCTTCGCCTTTTAAAATTTTTACTTTATTCTCTAAAACACCTATATAATAATTGATTAAATTATTTTTAATAATACTATCTGATTGATTTAGTACAATTTTCTTATAAAATTCATCGCAATGATATAAAACATCATAAGCCTTTTTCACTTGATTTTGATAATTAGTATTTCTCATAATACCATCTGGATTTTTATAATAATTATAACCTATATAGGGAATACTAGATACACAATTTGAGTTATTTAATACTAAAGATGTAATAGCAAAATCTTCTTGAAGTTTTCCAATAGGAAATTTAAAATTTTGCTTTTTCCAAAAATCTGCACTATAAGCATATAACCATAGTGGACTATATATTTCATAATTTTTTACAAATTCATTTAATACATTTATCCCTTTTTTGTTTTGAAAACTAGAAGTTATAAATTGTTCAACAACTTTCCCATCATCATCAAGCATTATAGCTTGATAACGAATAACATCATTTTTCTTGTTCTGTTCATTTAATTTTTCAAAAAGATCTTGTTCAATCCAATCATCAGAATCTACAAAAACAATAGTGTCTCCAACAATCTTTGAAAGAGCATAATTTCTTGTTTTACTAATATCATTAAAATTAACTTTAAAATATTTTATATATGACTTATCATAATTATCACATATAAATTCATAAGTTCCATCTATACTACAATCATCAATTAAAATTATTTCAAAATTTTCATAAGTTTGATTTAATACAGAATTTAAACTTCTAGAAAGATAATTTACTCTATTATGTGTTGGAATAATAACACTAAAATCTCTCATTTTACCCTCGCTATTTAAAATAAAAACGGATATGAAAGCTCGAATGCTTGCCATATCCACTCAATTATAATTTCTATGCAATTATTATAGATCAAACACCCTTAAAAATTGTCATATACTATACAATCAAACTGAATTTTTGTCAATAGCTTTATTTAAAATTTCTAATTTCAAAAAATATTTCTTTCGCACGCTTACCGTATATTAACAT
>CANRAX010000063.1 GCA_947628635.1 uncultured Bacilli bacterium
CGACATAAAATAACATTAATTTACAAAGATATCTGAATATAAATAATTTAAAAATAAAATTTAATATACTTCATTTAGTTCTGTGCCACATATAAACCGTGATATAAGGTTGAAGACTATTTATGTTGTAGCTGTTCCTGTAAAACTATAATTATGTCCATAACTTGTTGCCCCCTTTCCAGCTGCTCCTGTTGAAGTTGAGGTTGAAATCGAATGAATGTGACCATTTTCTCCACCTTATATTAAACCTAAAAGGTAAATTATTATAATAACTGTATTTAATTCTATTCTTTTATGTAATTAATGTAACGATTATGGTGCAATCAATAGCACACTTTGAACTGTTGGAAATTACTCTTGTGAGGAAATATGAATAGATTGAAAGATTTACTACAAAAGGATATGACTAAAATATTAAATATAGCACAAAGAACATATTCAGGCTATGAAACAGAAAGTAGATAGATACCAAAAGAAGTGCTAATTAATTTAGCCTTATTTCACAATACATCTATCGATTACCTACTTTGCTTAACAAATGTAAAAACACCATATCCCAGAAAGAATTAGTCATATGACTTTTTTATTTTGCTTAAAAAGAAAAAAACTTGTAATTAACTAACTACAAGTTCTAATCTATTCATTCTATCTTTATTTAAAGTAATTGAATAATTTTTATTATTTATTTTAGCTGAAATCTTATTAACAGAAGCAAAGACATCAACTATTTCTCCATAATCTTCCGAATCAGTTGTCTTTGTATAAACTATCATAGAATATGTACCTTTTTCTAAATCTTTAATATCAATAGTTTTATCATACCAAGCAAATGTTTTATCCTTTTTATCTGTGGAAATTACTTTATAACTTCCATTAGAAGTACTACCTATATCAAAAGAATATTGTTTATAATTTTCTGTATTTTCAAAAATTACTTTTCTTGTAATATCAGCTGCTTTTGCATAAGTACCATCGTAATTATAAGAAGTTCCAACTAATTTTAATTTGCCATCAACAAATTCCATATTGTCATAATCATTAACCATATTTCTAAAAGTATTAGCTGTTGAAGTTGTAATCAAATGTTCTCTTATATTTAAAACAATTTCTTTAGCTTTATGTGATAACATTACTGTAAAACTATAACCTTTTTCATCATCTTGGTTACGCTTATCTATATCAACATTAAATAGATTATCAACTATTTCTTCTGCATAATAGTCACCCTTATAAGCTCTAATATACATTTCGTAGTCACCTAATTCAATATTAGACAAATCTATTTCATCTTTAAACCAAGAATTTGCATATTCATAATTATTTTCTTTCTCTATCTCAAAAGGTACTTTACTTGTCCAAGGTGCTAATTTCAAAGTATACTCCTTATCACTATTAAGATTTCTTAATATTAATTCATATTTTATATCACTAACATTATTATTAACATTTAAAATTTTTAAATATCCACTAATAGTATACTTTTCATTTGACTTATCCCAAGCTAAATCATTTAAATAAAATTCACCAGCTTTTTTCGTATAAACTTTTTCAACAACTTTAACTTTAATAGTTTTACTAGTTTTGTTTTTAGCAGAATCAGTTACTTCATATGTAACTTTATAAGTACCCAACTCTTTAGTATTGACAGTATTTTCAACTACTTGTATTTTCTTAGTTAAATCACCATCTTCTTTATCATTAGCACTTACATTATCCAACTCTTTAAAGTTAGAATTCAAAGTTACTTCTCTATCCTCTGCTTTAATTACAGGAGCTTGATCTTTAACTACTATAACTTTTATTTCCTTAGTAGTAGTTTGATTATAACTATCAGTTACTTCATAAACTATTTTATAAGTACCTAAAGCTTTATTATTTACAGTATTTTCTTTTACTTTAATCTTTGCTGTTAAATCACCATCTTCTTTATCAGAAGCTGTAACTTTTATTTTAACTTCATGATTAATAGTAATTTCTGTATCACTAGCATTAATTACTGGCTTTTCATTTTTCAAAACAGTAACTTTTATTTCTCTTGTAGTTGTTTGATTATTACTATCAGTTACTTCATAAATAACTTTATAAACACCAGCTTGATCTTGATAAGTATTTTCCTTTACTTTGATTTTCTTAGTTAAATCACCATCTTCTGCATCACTAGCAGTTACTCCATCAAGTGCATTAAATTTTGTTCCTTGAACAATAGTCTTATCAGAAGCATTAATTACTGGCATATTGTTGTTAGCCTTTGCTGTATATTTAGTTACGGAAACAGTTGGATAATTTCCAAGCGTCCATCCATAAGTATTATTATTTCCAGTTAAGTTAACTGGTACTTTATACCAAAGACTATTACCTACATATTTTTGTTCTAATAAAGGCACATATGAATAAGAATACTGTCCACCAATCTCATAAGAGGCATCATCAATAGTTGTACTAGTTACCCATGTATAGAAATTACCATTTTCATTAACCATAAAATATCCATAATCAGATGTAACAAATCTTATTGAATCAGCGCTTACCCATTCTTTTTGATCATACTTATAATCAGATGTTACTAGATATGCAACTGGATTATTATTACTATAAGCTATTGTATAAACCATAACATAACGATCTTTTTGAAGAACAGCGCCAGTTTTAGATTCTAAAGTTGGATTATAATAATATGGAGTTGCTTTCGTAGAAATGGCTACTTTAGGTTTTAATTCTGTATTTTCAATTAATAAATCATAAGTATAATTTTTATTTTTATACTCTGTAATATCATTAGGATTTAAATAACCATTCTTAGCTTTATTTATTTTTTTAACATATGCAGCTGGAACATACACAAAACTATTCCAATTATAATCACCTGAAGTTTTTTCATTATAATTAGCGTCAATATTTAAATCACTAACTACTTTATACCAAGTAGAGTTACCATTAATGCTTTGACCCTTTACCTCATCAACTATTACTAAAGCATCTTCTGCCTCTGTATATTTATAAATAAATTTTGAAGAGTTATTTGGATTTTGATAAGTATTTACTGATTGAGTCACTACTCCTAATTGATAAGAATTATAATCTTGAAGACCTAAGGCTTTATCTAATGAATAATAATTAGAAGCCATCTTTTCACTCCAAAAAGCATCTGAAGCATATTTTACATTCATTCCTATCCATTTATTACCAAACTGTGGTCCAAAATAACGCCAATCCCTAGGATGAGCATAACCATAAGTCACCCATTTAGAAGCATATCCTAAAATACTGCTTGCAAAAGAAGCATACCAGTTAGCGGCTTGGGTAGGATTAGAATCAACTGCATTAAGTCCGAAGCCATTATTTTTATTAATAGATAAAGAACTACGACCATTGCCTGTTTCATTTCGACTCAAACTTAAAGCTAAAACTGCATTAACACCATATTTTTCTTGAGCATAATAGAAAAATGTACCTTTACCATATAATCTTGAAGAACCATTAGAACTTGCTGTTCCATAAACATCTTTTGTAATACCTAAACTATTTCTTATATATTCATCTATATTTGTACTTGAGTACATTGTCTTTGTATGATTTGATAAATACATATAGTAATTATAATAAACATCATTTTTATTTACAGAGTTGTTATAATTACCCTTTTTATAATCTTTAATCATTGACGTTAAATTATTATAAAAATAATGACCATCATAACTATAATAAGTACCAAGATTAAGCATAGTAGGTTTTGGTCCAATAGTGCTACCCATACTTCCAGAATAATTATTTTGTATTTTTGAAACATAATTATGTCTAATACTATCATTAGTTACTGTATAAGAACTAGAAGACTTAACCCAAGTAATAGGAACTATCTCATAATAATTTTGTCTAATCCAACCTGTAAAATCACCAATTCTAACTTTAGCTGTCCAAACGTTTTTAGCATTAGAATATGCTGTTGCAATATGGGCTCCATCTACTCCACCATATGATGAACCCGTAAACATATAAGTATATGCATCACCTGTTAATTCACTATTAGTATAAAAATAAGTCATATCAGGAGCAACCGTTAAATCAAGCAACGCAACATTAGCGTCAATTATTTTAGATTCACCATTAACTTTAGCTAAAACAGCTGTACCATCTTCACCATTATTTTGCATTGCAGTTTTTGCACTTTCATAATTACTGTGACAACTCAATGTATTTATTGAACCATCTTTATTAAATCTTGCTACTTCAAAATTACCGCACAAACCACGATAACGATAATTATCAGCAGAAAAAGCCTTAACATCTTTTATATAAAAACACGTAAATAAAATAAAGAGAAATATTAAAAGTTTCCTTTTTTGCATAGCGCCAACCTCCTCATTGTATTTCAACTAAATTATAACATTTTTTGCTATAACTTGACAAAGTAAAATCTTTTTTCTCTATATATTTACATATTTTTACAATATTTTACATTGATTTTGAGACTTTAAAAGTTGTTAACTTATAAACTTGATAAATTCCCATAAATTGGATATAATTTAGAATAGAAGATTTATTACTTTGGAGGTATTTATGGCAAAAAACAATGGAGAAAAAAAATCTAAACAAGGTTTAGTTTTAAATATACTTTTAATAATATCTATACTAACAAGTGCTTTTGCAATATACGAAATATTTTTATTAGACTCTATTGAAAATATTTTGAGATATGCTGTTATATTCTTATTAGCTATAATTAATATAGTCTTAATATTTAAAAGATTTTTTTCTAAAAAGAAAAAGAAGAAAAAAAGAATTGGCTTTATAATTTTTATGCTACTTTATTCCTTAGTGTGTGGTTTTGTTGGCGGAATAATTTTTTATCTTTATGGACAAGTAAGTAGTATTAACAAAGTTTATGTTACATACTCATCTGATTTAATTACTATGTCAACCAATGAAGCAAGCAATATAAAAGATGTAACAGATTTTAAAATAGGTATTCTTGATGATAAAAAATCACCTGAAGGCTACATTATTCCTCAAGAAATTATTAAAGAAAATAATCTTAATGATGAAAATGAATTAATGAGCTATAATGATTACAATTCTATGCTTGTTGATATGTATACAGGTGAAATTGATGCTATGTTTGTTTCAAGTAGTTATGTCTCTATGTTTTCAGGAATTACTGGTTACGAAAATATAGAAAACGAAACAAAAATAATTATTTCTAAAGATAAAAAAATGCGCAAAACTGATGTATCTGTCAATGAAGGACAATCTAGTGGTAAAGATATTAAAGAACCTTTTACTTTATTACTAATGGGAATTGATTCTACAGAGGAAGTATTAAGTAAAAATGCTATTGCGAATGGAGATACTTTAATATTAATAACATTTAATCCAAAGACTTTGAATGCTACAATGTTTTCTATTCCAAGAGATAGTTATGTTCCAATATCTTGTTGGAGTGGTAAGCCTGAAAACAAAATAACTCATGCAGCTGCCTATGGAAATGATTGCATGATGAATACTATTGAGGAATATTTTAAAGTTAATATTGATTATTATGCAAAAATTAATTTTAAAGGTTTAGTTAAGTTAGTCGATGCAGTTGGTGGTGTTGAAGTTGATGTTCCAATAGAATTATGTACAGATGATTCATCTCGTGGAGGAGAAATTTGTATTCAACCAGGACATCAAGTGTTAAATGGTGAACAAGCTTTAGTATTTGCAAGAAACAGAAAAGCCTTTGCAAATGGTGATTTTGCTCGAGCTGAACATCAACAAGAAATTATTATGGCTTTAATAAATAAAATGAAGAAAATTACAAGTGTTAAAAAATTTAATGAAATTTTAACTACAATTTCCAATAGCCTAGATACAAATCTTACTACAAAACAAATTCTTTCTTTCTATAATGTTGGTAAAGATATAATCAAAAAAAGTCTAGCTGATGAAAATGCTGATTTAGTAAATATTCAAAGATTATATCTAGAAGGTACTGGACAAATGATTTATGATGAGAGAACTAGATTAGTTTTATGGGATTATGTTCCAAATGAAAGTAGCCGTAAAGATATTATACAAGCTATGAATGAAAATTTAGAGCTTGCTGATCACGAAGCAATAACAGAATTTAGTTTCTCTATAAATGAACCATACGAAAAAGAAGTAATTGGTAGTGGTCCTTATAAAACAAGTAATACTTACACTTTATTGCCAGATTTTGTTGGTTATAGCAAAGCTGAAGCTCAAGCCATAGCAAATAAATTTAATGTTAGTGTTACCTTTATAGGAACTAGTGGCTACGTTGTATCACAAAACTACCCTAGTGCAAAAAGAACTGATTTAATTAAAGGAAGCGTCACTTTAACTTTATCAAGCAATGCCAAAGAAGAAGATAATGAAAAAAATAAAGTTGATACTAAAAATGATAAAAACACCGAAGAAAATGACGATAGCGACATAGATGATAAAGATAACGAAAATGATAGTTCTGATGATGACATTGATGATGAGACTAGCACACAACCTGGAAGTTCGC
Organism: uncultured Bacilli bacterium; assembly: GCA_947628635.1. GTDB lineage: Bacteria > Bacillota_I > Bacilli_A > RF39 > UBA660 > CANRGD01. The sequence goes on from CANRAX010000063.1 coordinate 6,515, forward strand.
CAACACCTTCTACTACAACTGATAGTAGCAATGAACAGCCTGATGAATAAAGACCAATCTTAAGAAGTTGGCCTTTTTAATATGGTTTTATTTATTTTTAAAATATCTATTTCTGTATTTGAATAATTTGTTACTTCTACTGTATAAGTTATACTAGCAGAAGAAGTTGTAGTATAACCTAAC
>CANRAX010000064.1 GCA_947628635.1 uncultured Bacilli bacterium
TGTAAGATATCGGACATTGTTCTTTGAATAATAATCATATCTGTTAGTTCATATAAATTACTCACAATACTTATTATGACGTAAGGAATAGCATAAATAAATAGTCTTTTAATAATCTTAGTAGTTTGTTTTGTATCAGCAGTAGTTTTTTGTTTAGATAATAAATTAGATTTATGCAATTTTACTTGTAAATAAACAAGAGAAAAGACAGCTCCAACAAAAGCTCCAAATACTGAAATACCAACAGCGGTTGTTAAACCTAAATCAAATACTTTTAAAGCAAGGTAGCAACCCATTAATATTACAATAACACGTACTAATTGTTCTATAACTTGGGATATACTTCCTGGAGTTATAATTTTATGACCTTGTAAAAAGCCTCGTGTTACACTTAAAAATGGAACAATAAGTATAGCAAAAGATACTAATCTAAGTATTAAAGCTATATCTCTAACTGTATTTCCACCTGTTCCTGATACCGCAATTAATTTGGCTATTGGATTGGCAAGAATAAATAATAGTAAAAACATTAAAATTGATAAAGTAAAAATAACTACTTTAGATACTTTATAAATATGAGATACTTGTTCTTTATTACCTAAAGCCAAATATTCGCTAGTTAATTTACTAACAGCAAAGGGAAAACCGGCACTAGATATTGATAAGAAAAGAGCATAAACATTGTAACCATACCCGTATAAAGCTCCACCTTTTGAGCCTATTAAAGCATTAAAAGGTATAACGTAAATCACACCTATAATTTTTACAATAATAAGCCCTAATGTTGATATAAAAGCTCCACCTAAAAAAGTATTTTTTTTCATAAATCAACTTCCTTAAACTTTACAGTTTCTTTATTAATAGTTTGTTTAAAATAATTTTTTTCTATTCGTTTACACACTTATATTATAACAAAGAAACAATCTCAATGCTATGAGTAAGACATTTTCTTTACTATTATTTTCAAATAAATATATTCAATGAAAGATAAAAGTTTTTGATACTAAATTAATTAGTTAGTCTTTCCAACCAAATCTTTGAAATGGAAAAATAACACAATTGGCTTTACCTAAGATTTCTTTTTTTTCAAAAGAGCCAAAATAACGACTATCTACACTTACTGCTCTATTATCTCCCAAAACAAAATAATTATCTTCAGGAACTTCTGCGGAAAAATCATCAGTTTTTTCTCGAGCATATTCTTCTTTTACTCTTTTGCCATTTATATATAATTGATCATTTTTATATTCAACTTTTTCTCCTGGTAAACCAATAACTCTTTTGATTAAATATTCATTATTATCATCTATAACTACAATGTCAAATCTTTTTATATCTGTAAATTTGTAAGCTAGTTTATTTAAAATTAAAACATCTCTATTTAAAAGGGTTGTTTTCATTGAGTCACCACTTACCATTATAGGTGTTACAACATAGGCCTTAATAAGTAAGATGACTCCTATAATGACTATATATGTTAAAATTTCACGTACGGAAAACTTATCTTCTTTTTCTTCTTTGTTCATCTAAATCGCCTCATATTATATTATAAAATATAAATTTCTGATGAGCAATAAGAACTAGATATTTTATTTATAAATTATGACAAATTTATAAAATAATTATGAGATTATTTAAATTATAAAACCCCAATTGAGTTATTCTCAACTAGGGTTTTAGTTATCTTTTTATAAAGATTATTTTTGGCCTCTTTCTTTAATACGATAGCCACCAACTTTTTCTCTAAGGAAGTTAAGTTTTGCACGTCTAACCTTACCTTTTCTGACAACTGTTATAGCAGATATCTTAGGTGAATTAATTGGGAAAGTTCTTTCAACACCAATACCACTTGACATTTTACGTACAGTAAAAGTCTCTGATACAGAACCACCACGACGAGCAACAACTGTTCCTTCAAAAACTTGGATACGTTCTCTTTTTCCTTCGATGATTTTTACATCTACCTTTACAGTATCACCGACACGGAACTCTGGAACATTTGGATTAATTTGCTTTTCATTAATTTTGTCTATAATATTCATACGTTTCCTCCTCAAAAATTTTTTTAGTTAATCATAATCATAAAGACAAGCGGATTAACCCACTAGACAAACTAGATTATAACATATTAGTCATAAAAAAGCAAATAAAAAAGATGCTTTTTAGAAATCAGCATCTTTCATAACATATTTATATACCTTATCTACATCTTCTACATAGAATTCACTTTTTACTTCATTTACTTTTACATAAACTATTGGTTTTTCTAAAGTATCTCTTGCGTCAAGTAACTCATTGAAACTTAATACTTTAATTAAACGTTTATTTTCATTTATTTCATAACCGTTTCTTGCTAAAACAATGACACGATCATATTCTCTTAAGATTTGCTCTAATTTACGTTTATATTTGCTCTTTGAACCTGAAACTTTTAAAATCATTCTAATTAGTTTAACAAGTATGATAAGACCAATTATAGCACATATAGCACCAAGGATAGCTCCTATATAATTACGAGGTGCCCAACCTTTTTCATCAATAACAAGATTTTTATTATTATTCAAAGTTTGTGACTTAGAAATACCATAAGTTTGAGCTCCTAGAGGAATAGTTACTGATGATATTCTTCTTGGACCAGTAGTTTCATTTAAATATAAGATGACATCTAAGTAAGCGTCAGAATTTAATGAATATCTACTCTTATAACTTGTAACATATTGGTTATAATACTTAAAGTCAACATCTACATTACTTGAAAATTGGATCATATCATTTTGATTACTTACATTTGTATTTGGTACTAAAACATCTTCTGATGTATATAATACTCTTTCACTATTATCACGATCAACTATTTTTAATGATCCTACTACATAATAATCTAATTTGTAATCAATTGGACTTGATAATTTTACATTATAATTAAATGTAACAGGAATATTCTTCGTAATTAATGAAAGATATTGCATATCTTGTCCTAAACAACTTTCAGTATAATCACTGTTTTCTTCTAGACAAACTTTATAATCTGTACTACTGCTTTCATTGTAACTTACAATTTTACTTTCATTATAAGTGATAGCGTCAACAATTAAACCACAAGCTGCTCCTAAAAGAAGAATTGAGAATAATATCATAATAGCAACACGGATTTCATAACCGATATATAATCCACCAGAAGTTTTTGGAGTATCAGAAGGAACATCTAGATTTTCTTCTTCAGTCTTTTTTTCAGAATAATCATCTAGCATATCTGTAATTTCTTCGGCTTTTGATTTAGCTTTATTTTCAGATTTATCAGCTTTCTTCTCATCGCTAGTATCATTATCCTTATCTTCTTTAGAATTATCTTTCTTTAAATCACTATTTTTCTCATCATGATTGTCTTCTTTTTCTTCATCATTTTTGGCTTCTTTTGTTTCTTCTTTTTCCTTATCTACATTATCTGTAAATTTTTCTTTCTTAGTATGTTCTTCTTTCTTTTCTTCTTTAATAGTTTCTTCTTCATCACTTAAAAAGTTAAATTTTTCATCTTTTTCTTCATTTTTCATACTAGTTAATCACCACCTAAAATCCATTCATTTAGTTTTACTGTTGGCCATCCTATAAATCGAAGTCTAAATTTATATTTTCCAACAAGGTCTTTTACTTCAACCAACCAGTTGTCTTCACTTGCGTTGTAATCCCCCTTAGTCTGATAATATCTTACACCATGTATGTTTTCTATGTCAACTACACGGTGAACTAAAACGACACCATCTTTTCTAAAGGCCACGATATCTCCTTCAGAAACTTTTTTATCTTTTTTATCTAAAACAACGACATCTCCTTTGTCTATTGTTCCAGTCATACTTCCAGACCCTATTGTAAGAGCCAAATATCTTCCTACACCACTTACCAAAACAACTAGTGTAGCAAGTATAGAAATAATTACTATAGTAATAATTGTACCAATTCTTCGCTTTTTTAAATCTTTTCGACTATCTTTTATCTTTTCTTTCTTGGTGAAGTATACTCTAATTATATGATAACTTAATAATAACGGAATAATTGTTAAAATTGTATTACTTAAATAATCACCTAAATTTGGAATTATCGGAATTATATAAGTAGGTAATTCCATTAAAAATCTATATGTAATATTATTTCCAACAGAAGATACATATCCTAAGTAAGTTAAAAAGGCATTCTTACTTAGTATAGGTAAAACAACTGTAAACATTATATCTAAAAAATCTAAACGGGAATTAATTTGTCCCAAAGAGAATTTTGTAACTAGCTCTATAGCTGAGAAAACAAAAACTGTTATGAGTAATCCTACTTTGAAATATTTACATTTCTTGGCAAGACTAACTCTAATTACTTCCATTATGACTATAAATATAGCTTGTGTAATAACATTGGTTAAAATACCATTTACAGTCATGGAATAACCATTTTTTAAAAAACCTGCAAAGTATCCTATTATATAGGTAATTAGATAATATAAAATTATCCATATTATTATTGTTAATAGAATATCTTTTGAAGCTCTTTCGTCCCTTTGATGAAATCCAAATAGCCATATACATAAACCTAAAGGAATAAGTAAGATAGCTAAATATACTAGCATATTGAAACTTTTAATTATAAAAAATGCAAAGATTGCTATTATAGCTAGTAAAGATTCAATCAAAAGAACTCTTTGAGATTCTTTTTTCATAAAATCTCCCCTTTTTATACTTTTGTTGTTTTTTTATATAATTTACTTAATCTGCTGTTGTTGTTTGCTCATATACTATTGTAAAATTCAAACCACTAAATCTTACATCATCAGCTGATAAATTAGTATTGGTACTTTTAAATGATAACTTCAAGTTCATTGTGTGTGTTGTAGCTTTAGGTAGCACATCGTTAACTGCAACCGTTCCTGTTTTTGTTCCACTATAAGTTAGTTGCCATTGCAAATTATTTTTTATAGCGTCAGTACAGGCAATATCGTTTGTAGTTCCTTTGCAAGTAACAGTTGGATATGTAATACTTTTTATTTTTGCTCCTATGCCACCGCCATTAACTACATCAAATGTATAAGTAACTGTATCTGCTCCTTGCTTTAAAGTTGCATTAATATTGGTTATTGAAGTCGCATTTAAAGTAGGTGTGGGAGCCACAGCAGAACCAGTTGCACTAGGGGTTTTAAGATTGGCAAAATGAATATCCCATCCAGCATTATTTACTTTTCCACTACCAGTGATTGTTAGATTTTTACTTAGTGCTGCATAGCCAACAGTCAAACAAAATAGTAGTACTGATAAGCAAATTACTGCTATTGTTTTTGCAGTTTTATTGTATCTCACTAACATCACTCCTACCTAATATATTAATAGTATATCACAAATATTTTTCATTGAAAATATTTTTTTTATATATACTATTTTTTTACAACAAATTTACATTATATTTTTTTAATTAAGGACGATTTTACAGAAAAAAGGACTGTTAAGTCCTTCAATTTATTTTACCTATTAAATACTAATTAGTTACTCATATCTTGATCATATGTAAAAGTAATTTCTGGTAAAGTAACTGTAACAGGTGCAGTAGGTATTTTTGTTGCAGTATTATCATATTTAACTGTTATTACTGCATTTTTAGTCTCACCTTGGCCTAGTTCTGGAGCAGTAACATCACCTATTCCACTTGTTATTGTTGTACCACCATATGAAACAGTATATGATACACCCGGAGCACTATTTCCAGCATCTTGACAAATAATATTTTCATCAGCAGTCTTTGTTTCAGCTTCACTCTGTCCTTTACAGCTTATAGGAGTATTATAGTTTTGAATATCTGATAAAACAGCGTCGATTTCTCCTTCATTTTTGATTGGAACTGTTACTTCAACATGATCACCTGGTAAAGCCAAAGTTGCCGTTATATCAACTGTTGTTTTGCCAATAGTATCAGAAACATTAGTTTGAACATCAACCTTGTCGCTACCACCTTTTGATGTTGATACTCCACTATCTGAAGGGACACCAATTTTCCAATTAGCTACTTGTACATCGGCAGATCCTTTTACTTCTAAGTTTTGTGATAATGTAGCATATGCTACTGCTAAACATAATACAGCTACACATAATGCTATTGCAGTAATAATCTTAAATGATCTATTTTCTTTTTGTTGCATTCTTTTTTCCTCCTTTATTATATTTCAAGTATAGCATAACAATTTTTTAATTAAAAGATTTTTCTAATATTTAATGTAAATTTGACATAATAAAAATTAAATTTACATAGACTGTTGGAAAATAAAATCTATTTCTGGTAGTGTAATTAAAACAGTCTCATTTGGAATTTTCGTTGCTGTTGATAAATATTCTAATCTAACTTTAACTTCCTTAGTGTCACCAGTTTTTAAATTTATGTCACGAATATCAGAAAGACCATTAGTTAAAAGTGTATTATCATAATAAATACTATATTTTACAGAGGCCATATTATTATTAATATCACCACATATTAGTTTTTCATCATTTTCCTTATAAGCACCTATTCCTTCGCACCTTAAAATACCATCAAAACCAGAAACATATGCTACATGTGCTAAAGCCGTTCCGGAATTTTTTACTGGTACTGTCAATTCTGCAAAATCGCCTGGTTTTCTTAAAGTAACTTTTAAATTTTTAATAGCCAT
>CANRAX010000065.1 GCA_947628635.1 uncultured Bacilli bacterium
ATTTTATGTCGAACGAATTATTTGTCTTTGTTTGTCGAATTTGTAGAAATTATCTTTTACTTAAGTTATAGTTGAACACGAGAGGTGATTTAAGTGTTAGATGTTTCTACTAGTGTTATTAGGGGAATTATGTTTATTAAATTAGAAGGAATATTAAATGAAAAAACATTTTCTGATTTAGAAAATAGTATTAATTATTTATTGTATAAGCAAAGTATGCATTATTTTGTGATTGATTTTAATAATGTTAATTATTTAGATACATCTGTATTTAAATTAATTCAAAGTAAGTTAGTTGAAATATTTCTTTCTTGCGGTAAAGTAGTTTTGTGTGGTTTAAAAAATTTATCATTAAAAAAGTATTGTTGCAGAGATAATATTATTTTTAATGATTGTTTTGAAGCATTTAATTATTTTTATGTTTAGGAGGACTATGGAAGAACTATTAGATTACGAAGGTCTAATATATAGTATTATCAATAAATATTCTAAAAATTTTGATAAAGATGATTTATTTCAGGTTGGAATGCTTGGCTTAATTGAAGCATATAAAAATTATAAAAAAGGTTTTGATAGCAAGTTTTCTACCTATGCTTATTACTATATATTAGGAGAAGTTAATAAATATGTTAGAGATAGTAATAGTTTGAAAGTAAGTAGGGATTTATTAAAATTAAGTAAAAGTATTATTAAAACTAGAGAAGTAATGCAACAAAAATTAGGTAGGGAGCCTTCTAATTTGGAAATTGCTTTATTTTTAAATATTGACGAAGAAAAGATAAATGAAGCTTTAATAGCAACTGAGGTAGTTAAGAGTCTAGATTATCAAGATGAAAACAATGAATTATATGATTCTATAAAAGTGGAAGACAATTCTTTAAATCCAGATGTTTTAGATTTAAAAGAAGCTTTAAAAGACTTATCATTTGAAGAGAGAAATTTGATATTAGCTAGATATTATGAAGAATTAACGCAGATGGAGACAAGTAAGGAACTAGGCATTAGTCAAGTTCAAGTTTCTCGAAAAGAGGCAAAGGTTTTGCAAAAATTAAGAACAAAACTACAAAATACTTAGGAAACTGAGTATTTTTTTTTGAAAATGTTCCATATTAGTAATGGTGAAGAATATGAAAAATATTAAATATGAAAGAATTGCTTCTAATCATAAAGCTGAGGAAAATAGGGTTAAAAATGCTGTTATTGCCTTTTTAACAGGTGGAGTTTTAGGTTTTATAGCTGAGTGGTTAGTTGTTTTTTATAGTAATTGTTTTGAAATATCTCGAAGTGATGCTTCTACTATGATGATTGTAACATTTATTTTTATAGCTAGTTTGTTTACAGCTCTAGGTTTTTTTGATAAACTTGTTAATCGTTTTAAATGCGGCTTATTAATTCCTATAACAGGATTTGCTCACTCTATGACTAGTAGTGCAATGGATTATAAAAAAGAAGGGTTAATCTATGGTATTGGTATGAATATTTTCAAACTTGCGGGATGTGTTATTTTATATGGTGTTGTTTCTGCTTGGTTTTTTGGAATGATTAGATACTTTATAGGAGGTGCTTCATGACATTTAAATTTGATAATGTTTACTTACAAGATACTGCTACAATAGCTGGGCCTTATGAAAAGGAAGGCCCTTTGAAACAATATTTTGATAAAACATATAGTGATTTATATTTTGGAGAGTCTTCTTTTGAATTGGCGGAAATTAAACTTGTTAAAGATGCTTTAGTAATGTTAATGAAAAAAACATCACTTACTAAAAATGATATTGATTTAGTAGTTGGGGGAGATTTGCTTAATCAAATAACAGCTACTACTTATGGGTCTTGTAATGTTGGAAAGTCTTTTATAGGTATTTATGGTGCTTGTAGTAGTAGTGTTTTAGGAATGATTATTGCTTCTACATTTATTGATTCCAAAAGAATAGATAATGCAATAACATTAGTATCATCACATAATATGAGTAGTGAAAAACAATTTAGAAATCCAACAGAATATGGTGCTCCTAAACCTGATAGTGCGACATTTACTGCTACTGGAGCTGGAGCTTGTTTATTAACTGCTAAAAAAACTGATGTTAAGGTAGAATGTGCAACTCTAGGTAAAATAGTAGATTTAGATCAAAATGATCCTAATGATATGGGTAAAGTAATGGCACCAGCTGCCATTGAGACGTTGAAAAGTCATTTTCAAGAGACTGGTCGTTCTCCTAAAGATTATGATTTAATAGTAACTGGGGATTTAGGACGTTATGGAAAGGAAATTGTTAAAGATTATATGCTTAATACTTATAATATTAATTTAAAAGATAATTATAATGATTGTGGTGTAATGCTTTACGATTTGGCTTTACAAAAAGAAGTAAAAGCTGGTGGATCTGGTCCTGCTTGTAGTGCTTTAGTAAGTTTTTCTTATATTTATAATATGTTAAAAGAAAAACAATTAAGAAAAGTCTTAATTGTTGCGACGGGGGCATTATTTTCTCCAACTTTGGTTTATCAAAAAGAAAATATTTATTCTATTGCTCATGCAATTAGTTTGGAGGTAGTGTAATGTTATATTTTAATTCATTTTTGTTTTGTGGCTTTTTATGTTTAATTGCTCAACTAATTTTAGATAATAGTAAACTTACACCTGGCCACATTACTAGTTTATTTGTAGTAATAGGAGCCTTTTTAGATACTTTTAGTATTTATGATTTTATTATAAAAAAAGTTGGTGGAGGAGCCTTAATACCGATAACCAGTTTTGGACATTCTTTAATTCATGGAGCTTTGGCTAAAACAAATTCAATGGGATTTATTGGCATTTTTATGGGTATGTTTGATTTGACTGCCACGGGAATTACAGCGGCTATTATTTTTTCCTTTATTTTTGCTTTAATATTTAAACCTAGAAATTAAAGTACAGATAGTTTTATAATTAAATCTATGTCATCGTCTTTAGCGATGATATTTTTATGTGTTTCTCCACATTTTTCACATCTATAAATTATTTTATAAGTATCTTTGAATTTTTCAACGCCAATTGGTTTTAATAAACCGTGACAAGTATTTTTTCTATCTCCTGGCATAATATCTAAGTGTTTGGAATATAAGCAATAAGGACAATGGTCTCTAGCTGTGTATTTTAAAGGAGATACTTTTTTTTGGCAATTGTCGCAAATAAATTCTTCATCTCTCATAGTAAAGTTTTTCATTATTTTCCTCCATTTTACTTTGATAAATTAAATTAAAAAGTATTTTTTTGTGATTTAATTATTTATTTTTGTTCCAACGAGCATTAAATCTTTCTATACCACTTTTTACTTTAACAGGACTTTTTTCTTCCTCTAAATTATCAAGGTGACAGACATCATAATTAGCATTGTCTATTTTTTGAGGATACATAGTAATAATTTTATCAGTGTTAATTATTGTTCTAACTAAGAAAGTATTGTATAAACCACTATCTGCTTTAAAACCACACTCTGTATAATAAAACATAAAACTTTCTAATAAAGTATTATTAATAATGCCTTTCTCAGGATTTTTATTAATAAAATCTTTTACCTTATAGAATAACTTTTCTATATCAATGTTATCCATAAAAGATGATTTATTTTTATTAGAACCATCATGACTTTTCTGTATATGTTCTAAAGCTTTTTCATCACTATATTTAAACATTTGCTCATCTATGTAGCCAAGATCATCAAAGGGACAAGTATTATCGAAAATGCTACTTAAGTATATTCTTTGTTGTCTATATGCATATTTGTAACAATTATTTTTATCCTCTTCTTTATAAAATTTTTCATACAGCTCTTTTAATTTATCCCAATCGTTTAGTTTTTCATACAAGCATGTTAACATACCATAACATTTTTCTTTTGGTAGGCTTTCTAAAATATTTTTAGCTTCCATATATTTTCTTTCAAACATTAATATTTGGCTCCATTGCATTAAAGCAATTCTATCATTTGGATAATAAGCTAAAATTTCTGTTAACATATTTTTAGCTAAACTGAATTTGCCTTCATTAAGTAATTTATCAACCATTTTTGTTTGAAAAGAAAGATAGCCTTTTTTGGTGTAGTTATAATGTTGAAAATTATATTTTCTATTGCTCATAGTCATTCCTCTTAATTTTTAATTTTGCTCTATTAGTAATATGAAAATCCCAGTTTAGGGCATCTTGATGCATAATATTTTTATAAGCACTATAACTTTCTATTTTTTCAATATTTTTTCTATTAAAAGATAAATCATAATATAGTACTTGACCATTACTTAAGTAAACTTCATTCCATTGATGTTGTAGATTATGATAATTTCCATCTGTTAAAAAGCAATTTACTTTCATCAAACGATTATTTAACAAGATTTTCATAAGTTGAGCTCTTCCACAGCAAACACCCCTACCATTTATATAAGTATATACTGGATCCTGACTATAATTAGCACCATTTTTAAGAGAACCATCACTATTAGTAGCACTACTATCATATGATGTATTTTTTCTTAGCCATTCAAATACAAAGTTAACCTTTTCATAGTCACTTGCAAAAGCTAAAGTAGGGTATTTTTTAAAAAACATATCAATAATATTTCTAATATAAATAGTTCTGTTTTTTACTTTAGGTGTTAACTTATTAATAACACAATTAAAATCTTTATCATTTAACCATAATAGCCACCAGTCAAAAGAATTTTCACCTGGATAGTAATCATCTTTTTTGTTATTTGATACTTTAACATTATTAGGAATTAATTCAAAATCAAGCCATCTTCTTTTGGTTATTTTAGTAGAATTATCAATTAAAATGACACAATCTTTATTAATGCCTTTTTTATTAAGTTCTTTACATAACTCGTTAAAAATAGCTGTATCTCTTATTGAAAATATAATTTTTATATTTTGTTTTATTTGATTTAGATATGTAATTAAAGAAGGTATCATCTTAATATTGGAGATTTTTAAAGTATCATTATCTAATTCATAATAAATATTATATCTATCATACCATTTATTTTTATCAATTGGATGATTTGGTAGAGGTTGTTGATATTTAACTATGGTATGAGTAGGATTAACTGTTTGAATCTCTTTTAGATCTATCATAACTTTTCCCCCTTTTCTAAGTATCATATTATATCATATTTTTTCAAATTTATAAAGTTAAAATTTAAAATTAATCATATGCAATTTAGTGGGGTCTTTTTTGTTGTTTGTTAATTTTTTTAAATGATGATATAATTTATATAGTTCGGGAGTGGGAGAATGCAAATAGAGTTTAAAATAAATGAGTTTTCTGGTCCATTAGATTTATTACTACATTTGATTAAAGAAGCCAAGATGGATATAATGGATATTGAAATAGAACAAATAACTAAACAATATATGGATTATTTAGCTTTACAAGAAAAGATGAATTTAGAAATAGCTAGCGAGTACTTAGTTTTAGCTTCTGAATTATTAGAAATAAAATCAAAATTATTACTTCCTAGCGAAAGGTTAGAAGAAGAGCTTGAAGAAGCTGATCCACGTGAGGAACTTGTAAATAGATTATTAGAATATCAAGCATATAAGGAAATCACTAAAGTTCTTCATGATAAAGAAAATTTGCGAAGTGAAATTTATACAAAAGCTCCAGAAAATGTTAAACATTATATTGATGAAAATAAAGAAATAAACTGTGATGTTTCTTTAGATGATTTAATAGAAGCCTTTAAAAAATATTTGCAGCGAAAAAAAGAAAATGAACCTTTAAAAACAAAAATAACTGTAAATGAAATAAGTGTTTCTTCTCGTAGATATGATATAAAAAAAGTTTTGGCTAAAAAGAGGAGAGTTTCTTTTTTTGATTTATTTCCTATAATTAATAGAGAATATGTTGTTGCGACTTTTTTAGCTATTTTAGAAATGGCTAAAGATAAAGAACTTATTATTAAGCAAGAGGGAACTTTTGGAGAAATTGTTTGTGAGGTGGCCGATGAAAAATAAAGCAATTTTAGAAGGACTATTATTTGTAGTTGGAGAAGATGGTTTAAGTATAGATCAAATAGTTGATGTTTTAAATGTTGATGTTGATTTGGCTAAAAATTTGATTAAGGAATTAAAGATTGATTATGAAGATGAAAATAGAGGCTTAAGAATTGATTTTTTAGGTAACAAATTTAAATTAACTACTAAATATGAACACCGTCAATATTATCAAAAACTTCTTCTTAATCCTGAGACTAATACTTTAAGTCAAGCTGCTTTAGAAACTTTAGCAATTATTGCATATAATGAGCCTATTACAAGAGTTCAGATAGATAATATTAGAGGAGTAGGCTCAAGAGATATTGTTAGAAAATTAATTGCTAAGGGGTTTATTAAAGAAACTGGTAGAAGTGATTTACCTGGTAGGCCTATTCTTTATGAAACGACATCAGAGTTTTTGGATTATTTTGGTTTAGCAACTATTGATGATTTGCCTGATATGAGAAATTTTTTAGAAGAAAATATTAAAGAAAATGATGATGAAACTGATTTATATAAATCTAAGTACATTGAGATAAATAATAAATAAAAATGTTGTCTAAAGAAGAAATATTATGATATAATCTTCTTGTACTTGCTCGTATGGCGGAATTGGTAGACGCGGTAGACTCAAAATCTACTTCTAGC
>CANRAX010000066.1 GCA_947628635.1 uncultured Bacilli bacterium
CAAAAGTTCTTTGAGCTGTTTTATCAGCACAAGTTACATCTTTATAATCAATATCTTTAGCTAGTTTTTTATCTTCCATATTTTCAAACTTTATGTCGTAGCAACCATCTTGTTCATAACCAAACATATCAATATTATTACTATCAGTATACAGTTTACCACTTGAGATTAACGTTTCTCCATAATTTTTATATCTTTTATTAGCGTTTCTTTGCTGAATCGCTCCAATTGAAGGAATAGCCATTATCAAAATAATAGACATAATGGAAATGGCTACTAATAACTCTACTAATGTAAAACCTTTTTCTTTATGAAACATAAAACCACCAGACTTTCGTACTATATAAGAAATTGTACTATGTTTATACAGCCTTGTCAAAAAAATCTAGTATATTAAAAACTTACTTTACAATTTTTACTAAAATGCAAATTATTTATTTAGTCGCTTCCTTTTTCTTATTTTTTAACCATAATTGAGGTTTAAAAATTCATCCTGACTCGAAAACTTTCGATAAAAAATAATCGCCATCCATATGACTGTTATCTATTTAATTTAACATTAAAAAGTCTTTAAAGTTACCTTAAAAATTCCACATCCAATTTTTTATAAAAGGCATATCTTCGCCATATTCCTTAATATATTTTTCATGTTTATCAAGCATTTCTAAACACCAGTCAGTAAGTATTTGAGCTTTCTCCTTATATTTAGGAATTTCTTTAATTGCCGCTATAACAAGATGAAATCTATCTATTTCATTTTGCACTCTTATATCAAAAGTAGTTGTAATTGTCCCCTCTTCTTTATAACCATGAACATGGATGTTTCTATTAGTTCTTTTATAAGTCAATTGATGAATTAAAGACGGATAACCGTGAAAATTAAATATTATTGGTTTATTTTTAGTAAATATTTCATCATATTCTTCATCACTCATTCCATGAGGATGTGTTTTTGATGACTGTAATCTCATTAAGTCAACAACATTTACAACTCTAATTTTTAAATTTTTGATTGATTTTCGTAAAATATCAACAGCCGCTAAAGTTTCTAGAGTTGGTGTTTCTCCACAACAAGCCATAACTATATCAGGATTACCATCATCATTACTTGCAAAATCCCAAATACCTATACCTTTAGTACAATGTTTTTTAGCTTCTTCTTTATTTAGCCATTGAGGTCGAGGATGTTTAGAAGCTACGATAACATTAATATAATTTTTTGTTTTTATACAGTGATCAAAACAAGAAAGCAAGCAGTTGGTATCTGGAGGCAAATACATTCTTACTATATCAGCTTTTTTAGTAACAAGGTGGTTCAAAAAACCTGGATCTTGATGAGTATAACCATTATGATCTTGTTGAAAAACATGTGAAACAAGCAAGTAATTAAGTGAAGCAATAGGCATTCGCCACGGTAAATCAGCTACTACTTTTAACCATTTTGCATGCTGACTTGCCATGGAATCAACTATTCTAACAAAGGCTTCATAACTATGCATAAATCCATAACGACCAGTAAGCAAATAACCTTCTAACATTCCTTGACATAAATGCTCTGACAAAAAAGAATCCATTATTCTTCCATTACTAGAAAGATACTCATCATCGGGACTTATTCTAAAATTCCACATTCTTTTTTGAATTTCAAAAATATGATTTAACCTATTTGATAAAGCTTCATCAGGTCCAAAAATACGAAAATTTTTATTTTCTTTATTAAGTACAAATAAATCTCTAATATAGCGGCCAAGTTCTATCATATCTTGGGCTACTTCACTACCAGGTTTTTTAATATTTAAAGTATAATCTTCCCAATTTGGTGTTTTTATCTCTTCTAATAATAAACCTCCGTTAGCGTAAGGGCTCGCTCCCATGCACTTATCAAAAGGTGGGCATAATTCTTTTAATTCCTTATTCAATCTACCTTTTTCATCAAACAATCCTTCTGGATGATAACTTTTAAGCCATTTTTCTAAAATGGGCAAATTATCAGGATGTTCTTTTGATACTAAAATGGGCACTTGATGAGAACGAAAAGAACCTTCTATTTTTTTACCTTCTACTACTTTAGGACCAGTCCATCCTTTAGGCGTTGTCAATATTATTACTGGATAATTACCTTGATTAGTCTTTTTAATTTTTAGAATATCTTTGATTACTTTATCCATTACATTGGCCATATCGTTATGCATTTTTGCAATATTACTACCGTTTACAAAATATGGTTTGTAAGAAAGCCCCTTAAAAAAGTTAGTTATTTCTTGAATACTCATTCTCCCAAAAACAGTTGGATTAGAAATTTTAAAACCATTTCTATGAAGTATAGGTAAAACAACACCATCTGTTTTTTTGTTTAGAAATTTATTAATATGCCAACTCGTTGCGAGTGGTGCAGTTTCTGCTTCCCCATCACCGATGACACAAGCCGCAATTAAATCTTTATTATCCAAAACAGCTCCTGCGGCATGAGCCAAACTATAACCAAGTTCCCCACCTTCATGAATAGAACCAGGCATCGTTGGCGCTACATGGGATGAAATTCCTCCTGGAAAACTAAATTGTTTAAAAAATTTTTTCATTCCTTCTAGGTCTTCTGTTATCTCCGGATAAAATTTACTATATACACCTTCTAAATAATTATTTGCTGCCATTGCTTGACCACCATGACCAGGGCCTGATATATAAATCATTTTAAGGTTATATTTTTTTATAACTCTATTTAAGTGCATATAAATAAAATTTTGACCTGGAGCTGTTCCCCAATGTCCAACAACATTAGGTTTAATATCATCAATAGTTAATTGTTTTTTTAATAAAGGATTATCAAGTAAATATAATTGACCAACAGATAAATAATTCAAAGCTCTAAAATAAGCACACATTTTTCCTAATTCATTCTTAGTAAGCATCTAACAACACCTTCTTATTATCTTTATTATACCTAATTATTTGAAATAAATCTATAAAATAACTAAATATATTTTAGTAAAAAAAATAAGCCAAAATGTTTTTAGCTTATTTATTTTAGTTAAACCAGTAATCTTTAAAAGTATACTTTTCAACCTTGGAAATAAAATTTTTATTTATATTAACTTTGTATTTTCTTAATAATTGTAAATCTTTATCATATTCAAAAAATTCTCCTCTTGTTGAAACATTTATCAAAATATTAGAATTTTCTAGTTTTTGGATACTTCCTCCTATACCTGAATAATCTAAAGATAAACTATCAACTAATTCAAAAGTTTTATTTAATTCATCTATCCTATATACATAATAATAAGAGTTATCTCCTTGATAGAGATTACTATTTTTAATATTTATATCATCATAATTAAAATCTTTTCTAGTTAGAGAATTACCATAGTTACTATTAAAAAAGGAAAAGTAATAAATATTTTCTTCATCATCTTTTGCTATGGTAAGACTATCTTGACCAGCATGAAATTTAAAGTCCCCTTTTTTTTGAAAGACTAAATCACTAAAAGGCGTATTTTTCCAAAATATATCATTACTTATTATATAGTCAATTTTAGGTTCTTCTAAAAAATTAGATATTTTAAAAAGTGAAGATGTTTCTTTACTACTTAAATAAAGATTATTATCTATAATTTTAAATGAATTTATATCTAAATAGTTTAATTTTTCATTGTCTTCTTTTTGACATATTGGAATATAATCTTTAAATAGATTATCTAAAGACAAAACTTCTTCTATTTCATTATTTTCAATATTAATTTTAAGTAAACAACTCTTTAAAGTATTTTTTGTTATATTAGAAGCTAAAACATATAAATCATTATTATAAAATTGATAAATTCCTTCAATACGATAATTGCCTGTTTTATAGATATTAGTAATTTCACCAACATTATTAAGACGAACAATTTCTGTACTAGAGACATTATAAAATAAATCATTATTAAAAACCAATTCATTAGAAACAGCTTCTTTTAAAGGCAATTCACTTCTAATAATTCCTTCATTATCATATAAGGCAATGTAATTTTGATAATCGGAAGCATTTCCTAAAATAGCATAAAGGCCTTCGGCCAAAGGTTTTTCATTTGCTGACTTTTCTATTTCAATTTCTTTAGCTGAATTTATTTCAATATCACTTAAATCAACGGTAAAATCATAAATTTTGGACTTTGATTTCCCGGTAATAGTTAATTTTATTTTATTACTTTCACCAGGAAGTAAGCCTACTAATTGATAAGAATTTTTGTCACTTTTTAAAGCTATTTTTTTTGAAAAATCACTTGCCTTTTTTGAAGATATTTCATAGGTGATTTCTTGATAATTAGTATCTTTTAATAAAATATTTATGCTTAAAGGGTTAGTACCATAAGGGTTATATATAATTAAAAAGTCCTCTCGCATTTCTTTTGATAAATCATTAATCTTTCTAGAGATAATTTTTTGATATTTTAAATTAAATATGGAAATATCACTATTTTTATAAACTTTATAAATATTTTTACCTAATGATTTATCTTTAATTAATTCAACATTTTTACTTATCCAATCATTATCTTTTGTATCATTGGTCAACTCTTCTTTGTTTATATAACTTAAATAATTTATTAATATAATTAAGAGTATAGAAATTATAATTATAAATATTTTTTTCTTATCACCCATAAAAACCTCCAGATGAATTAAATATTTAATTTAGTTAGAACTTCATCAATGTTTTCTTCTATAATATAATTTTTTTCTTGTTTTGGCAAATTTTTCAAAGTTGAACTTTTTAAAACATAATTATTTTCACTTATAGCAAACAAACTACAATCAATAGTGTCATAAGCAATAACAGTTAACTCATATTTTTTATTTTTTATTAATTTATTTAAAGATTGTTCTAGATTAGATTTATTTGAAGTAAGATATAAATTTGCAGTCAATTGATAGTAATTAATATTCATTTTTTCTTCATTTAAGAGCTTTGTCAAAGAAACTTTTTTCATATTATTTATTTTCAACTGATAAACTTTTTCTTCAATAAAAAACTTTTCAATAGTTTTATTTTTTAAATAATTAGTTATTTTATTTATATCTTTAGATGAAAGATAATTCAAATAAAAAAATTTCTCATTAACAACATCATAAATATAGCTTCCAAAAGATGAAACTATATAGTCTATAAAAGGATAAGATTTATTGTAAGAAAGAACTTCTTTAAAATCTCTCCTAGTTACAATAGTAAACTTATAATTTTTTCTTCTTAAATCATCAATTAAAAGCATTGTTTTTGAAGAAATAGCTTCATCTTGATCAATTAAATTTTCAAAGTTAGTTACTATCATTTTTAACATCTATCTATTCCCCCTTAAGATATTTGTTAGTGTAATGAATCACAATTATTAAAATGAAAATACTTAGTAAATAACCAGCTATAACATCAGAAGCAAAATGCACTCCTACATAAATTCTACTTATACCAATAGATAAAATAAATATTAGGAAAAATATAGTTAAAAAGATTCTTAGAAACTTATTCTTAATATTTTTATTAACCAAATAAAGTAAATAACCATATAAACATACAGAAATCATAGCGTGTCCACTAGGAAAAGAAAAACCTCCTTGTTTAATCAAACGCAAAACAGACGGTCTTTTTCTTCTAATGATATGTTTGATAATTGAATTTATAGCGACACTAGAAAAGGTACTTATTGTTAAAACAAGACCTTTTTTATTTCTGAAAAATAAAAGCATTAAACCTAAAACAACGATTACTACATTACTATTACCAAAAACAGTAAGAAATTTAAAGTAATTGTCAAATAAATTACAACGAAAAGAAATAATGAAATTATAAATTGCCATATCAAAACGTTTAGTATTATTTGTAATAACTAATAATAAAATCAAAATAAATAAAATTAATAAGCTCATAC
The DNA here is from genome assembly GCA_947628635.1 of uncultured Bacilli bacterium. GTDB lineage: Bacteria > Bacillota_I > Bacilli_A > RF39 > UBA660 > CANRGD01. The sequence goes on from CANRAX010000066.1 coordinate 5,904, forward strand.
AAAACAATTTAAGATTTTTTTTCATAAACTTTTCCTTTTTCTTTAAAAACTAATTTATCTTTACAGTCACTTAAAGCTTCACAACAATTAACAATAGCTTTAGATTGAGCTAATTTTTCAATAGATAAGTGATTATATATTTCTGCTTTTTTTAATTCATGTTTTAGATAATCTAAGAGACTCTTATCTTCATAACTAAGGCTTTTTAACATCTCAATTGCTGAATCTTGTTTAGTTAAAAAAAGTATTAAACTTTCTTTCTCTCCTAAAAAATCAATTAAAATACTTGTTACATAAGCTTCAACAAAATGATTATTTTGTAAAGATGGCTTATTGTAAGTTTGTTTTAAAATAATATTTAAAAAATTCTCAAGCAAACCATAATTTATATTATGACCTAATTCTTTATTCTTTTTGTTACTATTTAATAAGTTTTTTAAAAAACTACGATACATTTCATCAATATTACAATTATTTATTATACCTCTTAAAATATTAATTTCAAGATATTCCATATCTATTTGTTTATAAGTTAATTCATATACTGCTTCTAAAAAAGTATTTTTTACTATTTCTAAATTGATAATATCACATCCTGTTCTATTTTAAATTTTCTT
>CANRAX010000067.1 GCA_947628635.1 uncultured Bacilli bacterium
CTTAAAATTTGAGCTTTCTATCACAGTTTAATTATTTTTATTATTCTTTTTGGGCAAAAAATTATATTATCTTTTTTTCAACTGAAAGATTTATTTTATACTTTTGATATTAGTTTATGTCTTTAAAGGTTATATTTGTTAAATAAAGGCCTTCAGCGGGAGCTGTTTTGCCAGCAAGTATTCGGTTTTTGCTTTGAAGAATTTTTTCCACAGTTTCTGGGGAAATTTTATTTTCACCTGCTTTTATTAAAAGACCTACCATATTCCTCACTTGATACCTTAAGAAACCATCACCTATAAAAGTAAAGATTATAATATTGTCTTTTTTTGATATAGAACATTTTCGAATAGTGCGAATACAGTTGTCTTTTTCTTTATTTTCTGTAACAAAAGCTCGAAAATCATGTTTACCTTTAAAATATTTTATAGCTAATTGCATTTTTTTAAGATCTAAATCGTGGTTGTATTGAAAGACATAATTTCTTAAAATAGGATTGTATTCACCAGTATTTAAATAATAGTTATATTCTTTTTCCTTAACATTATAGCGAGCATGAAAGGAAGATGATACTTGTTTAGTTTCAATGATATGAATATCTGGTGGTAAATTACTATTAAGTGCTCTTTTCAAATTTTTCTCTGTAATAGTTATATCCAAATCACAATGAGCATACTGACATAAGGCATGAACTTTCTTGTCAGTGCGGCCGGTTGCGGTAATGGATGTTTTTTTGGCAGCATTTATTTTTGTTAATGCTATTTCTAATTCTTTTTCAATAGTTTGTTTATTAGGTTGTTTTTGAAAGCCACAGTAAGCACTTCCATCGTAGCTAAATTTTATTAAGAAACGCATAAAAACCTCCTTTTTAAATATGTTTATATATATCTTTAATAATATCTCTTATGTCTTTATGATAATCTATTTTTACTTTCTTTTCCTTTTTAGCAAGGTAACTAAATTCTACTATTGGGGGAAGCGATATTTTATTTTCCTTTAGTAATTCAACATTTTGAAACACTTCTTCAGTAGGTCCACTAACTAATAAAGTTTTGTCAGTAAAAATTAGAGTTTGTTTACTATACTTATATAAATAATTAGTATCATTTGTAGAAAATATGAGCGTTTTTTGATATTTTTCTTGAATTTTTAAGAGAAGACGCATTATTCTTTTTTCATTCAATAAATCAATGCCTAGTGAAGGTTCGTCTAAAATTATAATGTTTGGGTTAGATAATAGAACTTTAGCTAATAAAATTAGTTTTCTTTCTAAAGTTGATAAATTTCTTATATGCATACTAAGAAATGAAATAGGTAAACCAACTATTTTTAATGAGTCTTTTAACTTCTTTGCAGTATCAGTAAAATTTAGTTCTTTGGTTCTTATTTCTTGAAGCAAAAATTCTTTGACAGTATATGAGTAGTAAATAAGAGCTATATCTTTTGATACAATACCAATTCGTTTGCGAAAAACTTTAATATTTTCTTTAGTAACTTTATTATCACTAATAAAAATAGCTTCCTTTTTAAGATTAATGAGAGATAAAGTTGCGATAAATTCTTCTTTAAGGGGTCCAGTTACACCTACTAAAGAATTACTTGAAATAGTCAAGTTTAATTTATTATTTAGAAAAGGATAATCTTTAAAAATTATTTCCATAATTTATCTACCATCCTTTTCATATCAAGTTCTATTGTTTTAATCAAATCATAATCTTTTAATTTTACAGATAAATCTACCATAAATGGTAATTGTAAGCCAATTTTATTTAAAAGATTATCTTTTGACAAAACTTCTAAAGGGGTGCCTTTAAGAAAAATAGTGCTTTGATTTAAAACGTATAAATAATCAGCTAATAAAGTTTCTTCAAGATTACTAGTTGTCATAATGACAGTTAATTTTTTTTGTTTTTGATATTGCTTTAAAAGATTAATTATTTTTGCAAATTCCTCTTTGGTAAAGTAAAGACCTATATCATCCAATAAAAGAAGTTTTGGACAATTTAAGAGAATTAATAATAATTTTATTTTTATTAGTTCTTTTATAGATAAAGTTGAAAAAGCATTTTTTTTAAGTTTAGTTAAACTTAAATTTCTTAAAAGATAATTATACTCTTCTATATTGGTTTTATTTAGATAAGATAAAATTTCTTCTTCAAGACTGTTATATGTAAAAGCTATTTCAGTAGGAATAATGCTTTTGACGTTTTTTAAATAATTGTCTAAGGTGTTTTCCTCAACCAATTGATTGTTAAATTCTAGACATTTGTTAAGATAAATTTCACCAGCTAAAATTCTAATTAATGTTGTTTTACCACAATTATTTGGACCTGTTAAAAAAATAATTTTTTGTTTAGGAAAGGATATAGAAAAATTTTTAAAAATATTTATATAATTTAAATTAGTAATTTTAATTAATTCAAGCATAAATACTCCTTAAATATTACTTAAAACTAATTTTTTGGAAATCTCATCGGCAGAGGTGCTTTTAACTAGTTCAGGTGTTACTTCTAAATTAGCATATTCATTATATACATAAGTATCAGCTAAGTTCCAAATAGCATCACTTAGAAAATCTCGATCATTTAATAATTTAGCTATTATATCAGCTGTATTATAATTTTCATATAAATCCACATGATCATTAAATAAATTTTTATCTTCTTCTAAATTAATATTTTCAAATAAGTATTTTGAAGTAGCATAATCAATTTTACCAATTTCTAATAAAAGATAAATAGCATTTTCATAGTCGAATTTCATAAGGTTAGATATATATCCTAAAACATTACTGATAATTCCACCTCTAAATTCAATTCCCATAACAGTATGTTGATATTCGTTTTTATCACTTATATATTTAATAATAGTATCTATACCGATAAGTGTATTATAGCAGTTGTCTTGATTGTGAACAGGAAATAATTCACTTAGATATAGATTTTCATTGGGTGTTAAAGATTTCATAATAACAGACTTTCCTAAATAACTTAAATTGGAAAATTCATAACAAGAATAAAGAATTTTCTCAAAAAAAATAGGTTCATCATAAATTAAAGATACCAAGTCGCTTAAATCACCAACATCATTTAAAAGGCCAAAAATATCTTCATCTCCATCACTATTTAGACACTCTTTTTGTTTATAAGAATACATTTTATAAGCGTCTAAATAAGCTACTTCGAGTAAATACGTAGAAATTACTGAATTATTTTCATCTTGAAAAAAATTATAAATATTTGGTAAATGTGCTGAGAGTAAAGTGTGGGCATCTACACCAAGTTGATTACCTGTTTCAACCCAATTTTCGATTATTTCACGAACCTTTACATTATAATTATCCATAAACTTTCCCCCTGAATTTTATAATTTATTTGCGTTTTCTTTTTTGGATATGATAAATTACACTTAACAAAAATTTTTCTGAGACAAAACGACTGAAAAACTTAGCAAGCTTCATCTTTATTCCTGGTATTATTAGCATTTTATTTTTAAACATTTTTTCAATACTATATCTTGCAACAAAATCACTAGATAAAGGTGCTACACTAAAGTCCACATTCGCAACATCATTGAAGTTTGTATCAACTGGACCAGGACATAAAACAGAAATATGTACATTTGATTTCTTTTTCTTTTGTTCATAATATATGGCAGAAGATAGTTGATAGACATAAGACTTAGTAGCGTAATATGTTGCCATTAAAGGACCTGGCTGAAAAGCGGCCGAAGAAGCAACGTTTAAGATATAGCCAAAGTTTTTCTTTTCCATATCTTTAAGAACAGACTTGGTTAAAATATGAACAGCTTTAATGTTAGTATCAATCATTTCTAATTCTTTATAAAGGTCAGTTTCCGTAAAAAAACCAAAATCGCCAAAGCCGGCATTATTAATTAAAATATCGATGTTTTCCTTTTTAATAAAAGCATAAAGCTCTTTAACTTTTTGTTCATTAGCTAAATCAGCAACTATGATTGTTACTTTTGCTTTTAGTGATTCTTGAACTTCTTCTAATTTTCTTCTGTTTCTGGCAACTAAAATAAGTTCATATTTTTGTTCAGCTAATATTTTAGCAAAGGATAAGCCTATACCAGATGAAGCTCCCGTAATTAATGCTTTCATATGTCACCTCTATCACTTTCATAATTAAATTATACAATAAATAACTAAAAAATAAAAGACAGTTTAATTTGTCTAACCTGTCTTTTACTATTATTTAGCTTCTTTTTTAGATGCTTTCTTTTCTTTTTTTACTTCTTCTGGTTTAGTTTCATCTATAAGTTTTAAAATTACCATTAAAACGCCATCGCCACGTCTTTCAGTTAATTTTAAAATTTGTGTATAGCCACCATTACGATTTTGATAACGAGTAGCTAAATCATGAAATACTTTATCCACAACTTTTTTATCATTATGTAAGAATGCTAATGCTTTACGACGAGAAACTAAGTCACCTTTTTTACCATAAGTAATCATTTTATCAACAAACTTACGTACTTCTTTAGCTCTAGTTTCAGTAGTAGTGATTGTTTCATTTTCAATTAATTGCTTTGTTAAAGTCGCAAGCATACTTCTACGATGTTTATTATCTACTCCTAATTTTCTATATGCCATAGTCTTTCCTCCTTCTAATTAGTCATCATCACGTAAGATTAAACCCATATCTCTAATTTTATCAAGAACTTCTTTTAATGATTTTTTACCTAAGTTACGTATTTTCATCATATCAGATTCGCTCTTATTAACTAAGTCTTGTAGAGTATGAATTCCAGCTCTTTTTAAGCAATTATAAGCTCTTACTGAGAAATCTAAATCTTCAATAGATGTTTCTAAGGCTTTTACTTTTGGATCTTCGGTCTTTTCAATCATCATGCCACTAACATCAGCGATGTCAGAAAGATCTGTTAAAATATTTAAATGTTCAATTAAGATACGTGACGCTAAAGCAATAGCTTCCTCTGGTTTAATTGAACCATTTGTCCAAACATCTAAAATTAATTTATCATAACTTTCATCTTGTCCAACACGAGCATTTCCAACTTCATAGGAAACTCTCTCAATTGGAGAATATAATGAGTCGATAGCGATTTCACCGGCTTTTTTGATATCGTGAATTTTTTTATTGTCTTCACTTCTAACATAGCCACGACCATTTGTTACAGTCATTTCCATATTTAAAGTAGCACCTTTAGATAAAGTACAAATAACCTTATCCTTGTTAATAACTTCGATATCAGCGTCACATTCAATGTCATTAGCTGTAACTTCGCCTTCTTTTGTTGCATTAATACGTACAACTTTTGGTTCATTAGAATAGTTTTTAAATACTACTCCTTTTAAATTTAATATTATTGTCGTTACGTCTTCATAAACTCCATCAATAGTTTGAAATTCATGTAGAACGCCATCAATTTTAATACTACTAATTGCACTTCCTGGAAGAGATGATAACATAACTCTTCTTAAAGCATTTCCAATAGTAGTACCGAAACCTCTTTCTAATGGTTCTAATTCAAATCTTCCATAAAAATTACTTTCAATGGAATCAGTTATTTTATAAATTGGTTTTTCAAATTGTAACATGAAACTAACCTCCCTTTACTTTTTTTCACAAACTTATTTTTATCCACGTGGACGTTTTGGTGGACGACATCCATTGTGTGGTATTGGTGTAACATCTGCAATAGCGGTTACTTCTAAGCCAGCAGTTTGTAATGAACGAATTGCTGTTTCACGTCCTGGACCTAAGCCTTTAACGCGAACTTCAACCTTACGCATTCCCATATCATAAGCTGTTTTTCCTGCAGCTTCAGCAGCCATTCCAGCAGCAAATGGAGTTGATTTTTTACTTCCTTTAAAACCTATTGCACCAGAAGATGCCCAACTTATAACATTACCATCTTTATCAGTTATTGTTGTAATTGTGTTATTAAAAGTTGAATGAATATGAGCAATACCTTCAGGTACATTCTTTTTAACTTTTTTCTTTCTTGTTTTATAAGCCATAAGTCTTACCTCCTTTATCTATTTTTAGTTATCCTTTAACTAAACTTTTTTCTTGTTAGCAACAACTTTACCTTTTCCCTTACGAGTACGTGCGTTACGATTTGTTCTTTGTCCTCTAACAGGTAAACCTTTTTTATGGCGACTTCCTTGATAAGAGTTAATTTCCATCTTAGTCTTGATGTTCATATTAACTTCACGACGTAAGTCACCTTCAGTTAAATGCTTGTTGATTTCATCACGAATTTTTACTAATTCATCTTGCGTTAAGTCTTTTGTTTTAGTTTCAGGATTAATATCTACTGCTTTTAGAATTTGTTTTGCAAGATTTCTTCCAATTCCATAGATATAAGTTAATGATATACAAATATGCTTATCGTTTGGAATATCTACACCTTTAATACGTGCCATTTAATACACCTCCTATTAACCTTGTACTTGTTTGTGTTTTGGATTTTC
>CANRAX010000068.1 GCA_947628635.1 uncultured Bacilli bacterium
CGCAAACAGTTTATGATTATTTAAAGAAAAACAATATATTAAAATAATTACTAATGGTAAATGAACCCACGAGGTGGTGAAGGTGCAGAAATAGTTTATTCTTTGCGTAACGATGACACTTTAGCAAATATGGCCCTAGATAATATTGGTGCTGCTGGGCAAATAAAAAGAAAGGCATATCAAAGGCGCCTTCCAGAAAATCCTAATAAAGACTATTACTATATTTTAAGAGAAACAGGAAATGTTGAACCAATACTAGTTGAATATGGATTTATAGATAATGTTAAAGATGCCAACAAACTAAGAAATAATCTAGAAGAATACGTAGAAGGTGTAGTAAAGGCCATTGCTGACTATACAGGCTATAAATATACACCACCAGGAGTAAATAATGATGCAACAACCTACACTGTTCAAAGAGGTGATACTTTATATAAAATTTCTAATATGTTCGGACTTTCTGTACAAGAATTGAAAGACTTAAATAATTTAACCTCTGACGTCTTAAAGATAGGTCAAGTTTTAAAAATAGTTGAGGAAAGCTATCCAAATTTTGAAGTAACATCATATACAGTACAAAAAGGTGATACACTTTATGGCATAGCTAATAGATTTAACACAACAGTCGATATTTTAAAGCAAATCAATAATTTAACTTCTAATACGCTTTATATAGGTCAAGTGTTACAAGTACCTACTACTAACACAAATCTACCTGAAAATAATCAGCCATCAACTAATGACTACTACATTTACACTGTTCAAAAAGGTGACAGTTTATGGTTAATTGCTCAAAAAAATAATACATCTGTTGATGACCTAATTAAACTTAATAACCTAACTTCAACAGTTCTTCAAATTGGTGAGCAATTAAAGATTCCAACCAGCAATTCAACACCTTCAAATATTTATATTGTAAAAAAAGGTGATACTTTATGGTCAATTGCAAGAGAAAATAATATATCAGTTGATGAACTAAAAAAATTAAATAACCTTACTAGTAATCTTTTAAGTGTAGGTCAAGAATTAGTATTATCTTAATTTAAATAATAAAAAGACTATTAACAATTTTCGCTTTGTCAATAGTCCACGACTTATTCAGATGAATAAGTTTTTTCTTTTTTATAATCTCTAATATGTCTTTTTTCTAGCTTGTATAATACCATAAGTAACGCCGCCAACAACAAGTACAATTATAATTAGAGCTACAATATCAGATGATTTTGATTTTTCCTTTACATTCTTTTCTAAACTTGGTAGAAGCGCCATAATATCATATCTACTACTAACTTCTTTCTCATATTCTGAATTTATTGCATCTAAAATTTCATCCTTATACTCATCAGCAAATCCATTCCAAGAATGATTACCAATTATAATATAAGGAACGCCATCTGCTTCTTCTCCTCTTGCATCAGCAACTCTATCCATTAATTCAGCATTTTCTTCATTATTCCAAACTTCGTAATCAATTACTTTAAATTTGCTTCCATATTCTTCTTCAATACTTTCAAACCATTCTTCGGTTTCAGCACAATGCGAACATGTCTCACCTCTAAAGAAATAAATTTTTACTTCTTTATCTTCTTCACTATCAGAACTTTCTTCACTTGTTTCTTCAACTTCTCCACTCTTTTCAGTGTTTTCACCATCTTCAGCTAAAACAGTAAATGGAATTGCCAAAAATGCTAGCAACATAACTAAAAATATTCCTAATTTTTTCATTTTCTAACCTCCTAAAATAATCATATCACAAATCAAAAAAATATCAAATAAAATCATGATAATAACGCTAATTTTCTCTAAAATTTCATTAAATTTTCACAAAAAAATTTGAAAAAAAATAACTATTTTTTAAAAACAAAAACATTTTTAGTTTTTTCATAAGTTTTAACGCTAATTCCTTCAAAACTAGCACTTATTTTATCCTCTTCACTAAATGAAAATTTTATATGGTTAGTCATCTCTATTTTCTTGACTTCCTCATTTTCACAATTTAAAGCATCTGCGATTATCATTTTTAATTCATCACTATTTAAATTTTTTTCAAATTTATGAAGCGTACCATTCTTCTCTAAATAGCCTGAAACTAAAAATTCATTTCTAATACTTAACTGATAAGTTGTAAAAAGAACATTTTCCAAATTATTATCATCTTTTATTAATGGTACGATTTTTCTTGTATTAATTCTTACTTTGATTGCCTGACCATAATAATTTTTTTCATAATAATTTTTAATCATTTTAATAACCTGATTTTTATCAAAATTAACCATAAGCATCAAATTACCTCCTCAAATTTGAGTCTTATTATATCAAAAATTTAAAATATTACAAGTTACCAAAAATTATTAACATCAGCAATTATAAAAATTCATCTATAACTGAACTATCAAATTTTGGAATAAAACTTTCACTAGCCGTACCACCTTCTTGAACAAAGGCATTTTTTACACCTAATTTGATTGCAAAATCAATTACTTTACTATATTCTTCATCAGTAACCTTTCTATTTAAATTTTCATATTTTTCAATTTTATTAACTGGTGTATATTGATTCATAATACTAATTATAACATCGTCACCATAGGTTTTATAAATATACTCAATTATCCTAATAGCATCACTGATATGTCCAGGAAGTATTAATACCCTAATAATCAATCCTTTTTGTAAAATTTCATTTTTTAAAGAAAATTTTCCAACCTGTCTATACATTTCATCAATAGCCATAGTAGCAGTTTCAAAGTAATTATGACAGTTTGAATATTTCCAAGCTAGTTGATCATCAAAATATCTTAAATCTGCTAAATATATATCAACTAAATTTCTAAGCATCATTAAAGTACCAACATTTTCATAACTGCTTGTATTATAAATTACTGGTATTTTAAGCTCTTTACCCTTTAATTTTTTTAATACATTAGCAATTTGAAAAGCATAGTGTGTTGGAGTAACAAGGTTTATATTATGAGCTTTTCTTCGTTGCAAGTTCAACATTATTTCACCCAATTTTTTGTTACTTATTGTTTTTCCATAACCTTCCAAACTAATTTTTTTGTTTTGGCAATAGAGACATTTTAAATTACAATATGAAAAGAAAATTGTTCCACTACCTCTTTTTCCCGAAATTATTGGCTCTTCCCACATATGAAAACTCACATAAGCAACTTTTACCTTATTTGAAGCTTGACAATAGCCTTTCTTTTCATATCTATTAACACCACATTTTCTAGGGCATAACATACATTCTTTTAATAATTCCATAATAAGACCTCAGAAATATGATAACACAAATAAAAAGAATAGGCTACTTGCTTAGATAACAAATTTGCTTAATAACAATATATAATTTTAGTATTTATAATAATTTGTTAAATATTTAAGAAAATAAAAGACACATTTCAAAATGTGTCGCTAAATCTAAATAATTACTATTCTTGATTTTCAGTAGAATCACTAGATTCTGGACTAGCTGAAGGAGACTCATTTGGTGTTGACCCTGGATTACTTGGCTCTGGTTCACTTGGCACTGAAGGTGAATTACTTGGTATTGGTTCTACTGTTTCATTTGGCTCGGGGCTATCTGGTTGATTATCTTGTGCATTTTCTGGTGGTTTATCATATACTGTCTCTTGTGCACCAGTAGTTTTGCTTTTTTGCCACATAGCCTCTAAAGTTATATCCTGGGTTATTTCTATATTAAAATCGAAAGCTTTACCATTAAGTTGCCATTCTATAAAACTATATCCCTTTCTTGTAGGATTAGCGGGCCTCGTTGCTTTTTGGCCTTCTTCAATAGTTTGGGCTTCTATATTGCTTCCACCATAACTATCAAATGTTACCGTATATGTCACTTTCTCAGACTTTTCTTCTTCTTCTTTTAAAACCTTCTCTTCATTAAGGTGTTTATCATAATCAACATATATAGAATAACTGATTTTATTTTTAGCATTATTTTTTAAATATTTTAAAATATTATCATTTTTTATAGTATCGCTATCAGTAGTTATTTCGACTTTGTTGAATAAAATTTTATTTGAGCTAGCCGTTTCACATAGCGTAAGTAAAACTTGATATAAATTTTTATCTTTTAAATCTAAACCTTTGTAAATGTTTTTAGCGTCATCATTAACTAACTCAAATCCGGTAACAGTATAATGATGATTGCCACATATTTCCTTTTTACCCTTTTTGTTTTTACATAAACTATACTCATCTTTAAAAGTTAATTTAACAAGAGGATTTATCTTTACATACATAGAGTTAGTTTCTTCTTTATGAACACGTAAATTATTATTGTTTCTTGCTTCCGCTATCAAATAAGATCCTGTAATAATTGCAACAGATAAAAAGAACGAAATAACTATTATAAGAAATTTATGCTTTTCCATTACACAACCTCCTATTTACCATATTATAGCATGAAATTTTTATGTAGTATAGTTTTAATAAACAATTTTCTATTTTTATTATATAGCGTTCAATTTGCTAAAACAGTCAGTTTTTGTCTTAATTAATCTGAAATATCAACATTAATGGAAAATTCTAAAAGTTGAATAAACTATTTTATTATCATATTTAATCTTTAATCTATCTTAAGTTCATCACTAGTCATTAGAGAATTAACTTTTTGATTTGTTAGTAGTACATTTAAAACAACATATGCCCCATTTAGAATACCATCATTTTCTTCTATTAATTTCTTACAGGCTTTATAAGTACCACCCGTTGCGAAGACATCATCTACAAATACACAAATCTTTCCCTTCAAATCTACTATTGGTAAATCAAGTTCAATATTTGAATATTCAGTTGTATCTTTTGTAGAAGCCATAACACTACTTTCAGGTAATTTTCCATGCTTACGAATTGTAATTAATGGCTTATCCATCAACGAAGCTACATAACTTCCCCATATAAAACCTCTTGCATCAGGCGAAACAATGTAATCAATATCACCACAATTTTCTATTATTTTTTCTTTCAAAAGTGTAGCAACTTTTCTAAAATTATCTTTAATAATTAATGTAGGAGTTAAATCGACAAAATTAACTCCTTTTATAGGCCAATCCTTTTGAACTCTATACAAAATATCTTTATTTTTCTTTACTTCATTCATAATTCTTTTATCTCCTTCTACTACAAATTATAAGTAAGAGTTAATTAATTTGTTTTACTAAGTTCTAACAATATATCATTTAAAGCCTTTGCCACGATTTTGCAACTGCTTTTAAGAAAAGTTTCATAAGTAATAACATTATCATTATTAGACACATCTGAAATACTTCTCAGTATCAAAAAAGGAACCTTGCTTAAATAACATACTTGAGCAATACTAGCGCCTTCCATTTCCACACACAAGGCATTAAATTTACTTTTTATCTTTTCACTCATCTTTAAATCGGTACAAAATATATCACCAGAAGCAATTACTCCTTTAAAGGTATTTATATCTTGGACTCTTTCTAAAACTGTTTCTGCTATCTTTTTTAAATATGGATCTGTATCGATATAGATACCAATATCTGGTATGAAGCCTTTTTCATGATTAAATGCTGTTATATCAAAATCATGTTGAACTAATTTTTCACCAATAACTATATCTCCGACAGAAAGTTTTTCACTCAAACCACCCGCAACGCCAACATTAAATATATAATCAACATTTGCTCTATCTATAAGCATTTGTGTAGCTCTAGATGCATTAACTTTTCCCACACCACATTGAACCATTACACATAAAACATTATTCGAAATACCTTCATAAAATTTTAAATCAAAAACATTATATTCTTTAGTAATATTTATATACTTCCTAAAAGCATCAATTTCTTCTACCATTGGAAAAATTAATCCTATTCTTTTCATATAAACCACCTATAAAAAGTATATCATAGATTTTACTCTAAGTTATATAGCAAATTAATTGTTTAAATTTTTAAATAAAATAACCTAAGGTTTTTATAAAAAACTTCTAATCAAATAGGTAATTATTAACATTTACTATATTTTTTTACACATATTCACAAACTATAAAATATATTATTACAAGCTACTTAAAAAATAAAAAATCTAGTAAAATACTAGATAATATATGTTAAATCGCACAAATAATGCGAATAGTTGCTTGGCAGAGGATAAGTGAGTCGAACACTTAACAATGGTTTTGGAGACCATGATTTTACCATTAAACTAATCCTCTAAATAAATCATAATTCTTCTTCACAACTAAAGATTATAGCATAACTATTTTGAAAATACCAGCATTTTTATTTTTGAGTTTCGGTTTTTTACAAAAAAATTTGAACAAATTTAATTTTGAATTAAATCGTAGAGATATTTTTAATAATT
>CANRAX010000069.1 GCA_947628635.1 uncultured Bacilli bacterium
AGAAATGAACCTTGGCATTTTCGTTATGTAGGAACAAAGATTAGTAAATATATATGGGAAAAAGATATTACTTTAGAAGAATACTATGCTTTATTTTTGGATAAATAATAGGTAATTGTTGGGGTTTACTATTTGTTATTTTATAGTAGAAATAAACATTTTTTGTATTTTAAATTTCTTCTTTTTTACTTTGCAACTTTCTTCAAATATGATATTATGTTATTAGTAGAATGAGAAGGTGTTTAGTATGTATCCACTTGGTAAACAATTTGAAGTAGATTATACAAAAGCGAAAAGTGATAATAAAGCGGTTATACAAGGTAACAAATATAGGATTTCTCTAATTTCTGAAAGAATAGTTAGACTTGAATATTCACCTGATGGTAAATTTAATGATAGGCCTACACAACTTGTCAGAAAAAGAAATATTGGGTTACCAGATTTTTCAGTACGTCAAGATACTAACTTAGTGGAAATTACAACTAAATATTTTATTCTTACTTATGTTAAAGAAAGACCTTATGCTGGACCAGTTGTTGATCCAATGCGTAATTTAAAAATAACGCTTCAAAGTAGGGATAGAGACAGGAATAAAGATTGGTATGTTGGTCATGCTGAAGCAAGAAATATGCTAGGTAATATGGTTGGGGTAGATGTTAATATTCCAAAACAGTTACAAAAAGGTCTTTATTCTTTGGATGGTTTTGCTTCAATTGATGATAGTTTAGGCAAAATAGTTATGGAAGATGGAACTTTAGCTGATCCAATACCAAATCATACGGATATTTATGTATTTATGTATGATAGAGATTTTAAACAAGCATTATTTGACTATTTTCGAATGACAGGGGCCCCAGCTTTAATTCCAAGATATGCTCTTGGTAATTGGTGGAGTAGAAATGTAGCTTATGATGATGAAAAAATACATGAGTTAATTAGAAAGTTTGAAAAATTAAAAATACCTTTAGCAGTAATGTTATTTGATAATGATTGGCATATTCGAAATACAAAAGATTATCATGATTTAAAGGGTGGCTATACATTTAATAAAAGTTTAATAAAAGATCCTAAAAAAATGATTGATGAATTTCATAAAAGAGGTATTCGAGTAGGTTTATGTATTAATCCAACGGAAGGAATTTATCCTCATGAGACTTATTTTAAGCAAGCTAGTGAATTTTTAGGAATTACTAATTCTACTTTAATTAAGTTTGATCTTTTAAATCCTAAATATTTAGATGTTTTATTTAAGATGTTTTTACATCCTTTAGAGTCTTTAGGAGTTGACTTCTTTTGGAATGATTCTACGGGAGATATGGATGTTACAAAATTATGGGCTTTAAATCATTATATTTATACAGATTCAGGTCGGGCTAAAAGTAAAAGACCATTGCTATTGGCTCGAGGAAGTATTTATGCTCCTCATAGGTATCCAGTTTTATATGGTGGCTCTAGTGAGGTAAGCTGGGAGTCTTTAAAGAAATTACCTTTCTTATACTTAAATGCTTCTAATATAGGTGTTAGTTGGTGGAGTCATGATGTAGCTGGTAATCATGGTGGTATAGAAGATGGAGAGCTTTATGTAAGATATGTTCAATTAAGTTGTTTTAGTCCTATATTACGTTTTCATGGAGCAAGAGGGCCTTATTATAAAAAAGAACCTTGGTTGTGGGATGTAAAAACAGAAAGAATTGCTATTGATTACTTGCGATTAAGACATCGATTAATTCCTTATTTATATACTGAAGCTTATAATTATACAAGAGCCGGTATTCCTTTAATTCAGCCTTTTTATTATAATTATATGTGGGTATATGATGATACTTTGTATAGAAATCAATATTATTTTGGTTCACAATTGTTAGTTTGTCCAATATTAGATAAAAAAGATATGACGATGAATAGAACAATTCACAGATTTTTTATACCTGATGGAGTTTGGTATGATTTTGTTACTGGTAAAAAATTTCCTGGTAATAAAAAATACATTTCTTTTTTTAAAGAATCAGATTATCCAGTATTTGCTCATGCTGGTTCAATAATACCACTTTCTAATAGAAGTGATTATAATAACATAGGTTTACCAACGGATTTAGAAATACAAATATTTCCTGGAGTAAGTAATACTTATACAATGTATGAAGATGATGGAATTACTTCTTTCTATAAAGAGGGCTATTTCTTAAAGACATCGATAGATTACAACTATTTGAGAAATAACTATACAGTAATAATTAGATCAGTTGATGGTAAGAGTGGCATTGTTCCTGATAGAAGAAATTATAAATTGGTTTTTAGAAATACTAAGGAAGCTGAAAATGTAACAATTTATTTCAATGCTGATAAATTAAATAGTGAAAATTATGTTGATGGCAATGACTTTGTTGTGGAAATAAAACAAGTACCTACAATTGGTCAATTAACTATTAATTGTAAAGGAAAAGATATTGAAATAGATGCTGTTCGTTTAATAAATGATGATGTCAATGAAATTTTGATGGATTTACAAATTAATACTTATTTAAAAGAAGAAATAGCTGGTATAATGTTTGGTGAATTACCAATTAATAAAAAAAGAATTGCTATTAGGAAATTGAAAAAGAAAAATTTGACAAAAGAGTATATTAATTTATTCTTAAAATTATTAGAATATATTAGTGAAGTATAGGAGGGTTTTATGATATCAAATGAAAAAGTAAAAAAGAATAGTAAGAGATTAGAGACTTTAAAAAAATTAACTTTGGAAAAATATTTAGATGAGATTGATGATTTAAATAGTGAAATTTTATTGTATGATGTAATGTTTCATCATTTAGTTAAAGGTGATTTTGCAGATGACTATGAATTTTCAGCTTTAGTGGGAGTTAAAAAAGAAGAAAAGAAAGAAGTTATGAATTTAGTTAAAAAATATGATGATTTATGCTTTTATAATGGTTCAGTAGATTTTTGGTCTGATTCTACGGAAACAGCTAATATTAGCGATTATGATTTTATTTCATATAATTTGTTAGATAATTATGAATTTTTAATGAATTTAGCTAAAGATGGTGGAGAAGATGTATTAGATGATTTAGAAAAATTAAAAAGTGTTGAAGGCTTTAATGATAGTAGTGTAATAGAATATTTGCGAAATACTTTTAATAATGATGAAATCTTATTTAAGACAGTTTTAAATATGTCTTCAAAACAAAGCTTATTTAAAGTGTTTACAGATGAGCAAAAAGCACTTTTATTAAAATATCCAGAGGGTGTTTTGTATTTTTATGATAAAGACGCTATAAGGTTAGTTTCACCTCTATTTTTAGCTGTTGAAGCATGTAATAGAATGGGGCAAGAAGTTTCTATTCAAGATAGAGAAGATATCGAAAGAGCTGCTTTAGATGTTACTCAAAAGTTAAGAGATGCTGATATTGTTGAATTTGGTGAAGTTATTTCTGATATGTCAGATGATTATATAGATAATATTGAAGATCATATGGCACTAAATGGTCGATTAAAAAGTTTGCCAGTTCTAAGTGATGATGGTTCAATCAGCAAAAAGATTTGGAAAAAAGAAGAAAGAGATAGACAAAAATAAATAAACTTCTTTTTCTTTTTGAAAAAATATTATAGTTTTTTTTGAAATTTGCAAAATAAAATATATTTTTTGAAAAAATATGTTATAATAACCTATATATTTTGTAATGAGAAAGAAGTAGTAGTAAATTTTTATTTTTTAGAGAGCTTATGTATGGTGAAAATAAGTATTTAAAGTTTATGAACTTGTCTTTTGAACAAATGGGTAATTCCGTTATCAATATTAAGTGTATAAGTTTACTTATAAATTAAGGTGGTACCGCGAGCATTTTCGTCCTTAGTGATAATGCTTGCTTTTTTTTGGAGGTGTATATGGAAGAAGTTGTATTATTTTTACTGAGTTTTATCTTTATATTTATAGTTTATCAATTGCTGATTGTTTCACCAGCTAAAAAAAATAGAGAGGGTAAATTTAAAGGAAAGAAAAAAGATAAAAATCCAATTGAAGTAAAATATTTAATGATAAAGTATAAATTGGATTTAGATAAAGTTAATTATAATCAGCTTTTACAAATAGTTGCTTTAGTATCTTCTTTTGATATAGCTTTGATTGGTAGTTTAATAATGCTTGTTGAAGATTTTTTTCTCTCCGTGGTTATAGGTATTATAGCGATAGTTGTTTTAATTATTGTGACTTATCATTTAGTATATTTATTTTATAAGAAGAAGGGAATGATAAAAAAATGATTAATTTTAGTGAAATAGAAAAAAAATGGCAAAAATATTGGGAGGATAATAAAATTTTTGTTGCTGAAAATAATAGTAAGAAAAATCCTTATTATATTTTAGTGGAGTTTCCGTATCCTAGTGGAGCTGGTTTACACGTTGGGCATGTAAGAAGTTATACAGCTCAAGATGCGATTGCTAGAATGAAAAGAATGCAAGGATATAATGTTTTGTATCCAATGGGATGGGATGCGTTTGGTGCTCCTGCTGAACAATACGCTATTAAAAATCATATTCATCCTAAAGAAGCTGTTAAAGAAAATATTAAGACTTTTAAAGCACAGATGAAGTCATTAGGATTTTCTTTTGACTGGACAAGAGAATTTTCAACAACTGATCCAGAGTATTATAAGTGGACGCAATGGCAATTTTTACAGTTTTATAAACATGGTATGGCTTATAAAGATACTGTTCCTGTTAATTGGTGTCCTACTTGTAAATCGGTTCTTTCTAATGAGGATGCTGCTGGTGGAATTTGTGAAAGATGTGGTAGCAAAGTAGTACAAAAAGAAAAATCACAATGGATGCTTAGAATGAGTGATTATGCTGAAGATTTGCTACAAGGTTTAGATGATACCAATTTTGCTGAAAGAGTAAAATTGGGGCAAATTAATTGGATAGGCAAATCTGTTGGTGCTCACGTTGATTTTAAAATTAAAGGACATGATAAGAAATTTACGGTTTTTACAACACGTTGTGATACTTTATTTGGTGCTACATATTGTGTTTTAGCACCGGAACATAAATATGTTTTAGAAATTACAACTCCAGATAAAAAAGAAGAGGTTGTTAAATATATAGAAAAATGTTCTACAAAAAATGAGATGGAAAGAACAGAACTTAATAAAGATAAAACGGGGGTATTTACTGGTGCTTACGCTATCAATCCAGTTAATAATGAAGAAATTCCTATATATATTTCAGATTATGTTTTAGCAAGTTATGGAACTGGTGCTATTATGGCGGTTCCAGCTCATGATGAAAGAGATTATGAATTTGCTAAAAAGTTTAATATTCCAATTGTTCAGGTTTTAGAAGAAGTAACTGGTACACCTCATGAAAATGAAAGTGAAAAAAAGTCAATAGTGGCAGTAGTTTATGACAAAAACAGAGATAAATATTTATCAATTAATTGGGGTGAAAAAGGTGGTAGATTATTTGTAGGTGGAACGATAAAGGATGAAGAAAGCCCTATTGATTGTGCTCTTCGTGAAATAAGGGAAGAAACTGGTTATACGGATTTAGAGTTAGTTTGTGAAGCGTTTAAGATTAATCATCACTATTATGCTTATAATAAAGATAAATATTTTAATATTGAAGCAACACCACTTTTATTTGAATTAAAAAGTGATAGGCAAGTAGAACAAAATTTGGATGATGATGAAGATTTTACTGTTGAATGGGTAGATAAAAATGTTATTTTGAAAGAAATAAAGGATGAATTGCATAAAAAGTCTTTTGAATATGTAATGAAGCCAGGGGCTATGGCAAATGATGGAACGCATACTAATTCAAGTTTCTTAGATGGCTTAAATAAGGAAGAAGCTATTGAAAAAATGATTAGTTGGCTAGAAGAAGAAAAAGTGGGTCAAAAACAGGTTAATTATAAAATGCGTGATTGGGTTTTTTCAAGGCAAAGATTTTGGGGTGAACCAATTCCAATGATTTATTGCGAAAAATGTGGTTATGTTCCTATGAAAGAAGAGGATTTGCCATTGTTACTTCCTGATGTTGCTGAATATGAACCAACTGATGATGGTGAAAGTCCACTTGCAAATATAGATGAATGGGTAAATACAACTTGTCCTTGTTGTGGTGGTAAAGCTAGAAGAGAAACTGATACGATGCCTAATTGGGCTGGATCTAGTTGGTATTTTTTACGATTTATGGATGCACATAATGATAAAGAATTTGCTTCAATGGACGCAATGAAGTATTGGAATAGAGTTGATTGGTATAATGGTGGTATGGAACATACGGCACGACACTTATTATA
>CANRAX010000070.1 GCA_947628635.1 uncultured Bacilli bacterium
CTCAAAATTGACGTTTTGCTTAGTTTTCAAAGATCATTTGTCGTTTTTGTCACGACGCATTACTAATATACCAAATATTTTTTTTAGTGTCAACTATTTTTTTAATTTTTTTTGACATTTTTATTTGGACATTTTTTTACAGCCTACTTTTTCGGTTGCCTCATTAATATAACAAATGCAACAATTCATGTCAATAACTTTATTTACTTTTTTTTGACATTTTTTTGCAAGCTGCTCATTTAATATAACAAATGATAATTTTCATGTCAACAAAAATTTGCTTTTTTTATCAAATTTGTTATTACAGTTAGAAAAAAAAGCTCTTTTTCACAACTGCTCCCTTAATATAACAAACCAAAAAAATAAAGTCAACATTTTTTTATCTTTTTTATTATATGCTTAAAATTTAAAAAAATAGCAAAAAAAAACAAAGATTATTTATATTTCAATTCTTTGTATTTTTCATAATAGCTTTCTACAGTTCCTGGCTCAAATGATAGTTCTTTGTTTCTTACCAAATTTATGAGGTTTGTCAACTCACTTTTTAAAATGTGATCTATTTGTTCAGAGTAATGCATAATTGTTTTATGATATCTATACTCTCCTCTATCTAGGACTTTAAAACTGCCATCTGGGAAAACTCTAAGATCAAGGTCATAATCAATATATTTAATTGTATCCTCTTCTATGATAAATGGCGAAGCTATATTACAATAATAATATATGCCATTCTTTTTATACTGCCCGATTATGTTATACCAAGAATTATAAAAAAAGTACAATACAGCGGGCTCTTTAGTTCTCCAGGTTCTACCATCTGATTCAGTAACTTTAGTTTTTTCGTTTCCAAAAATAAGATAATCATCATGAGCTTCAAGTAAGACAGCTTCATCCCATGTACGATGAATTTTGCCATCATGTTTGTAGCCGTGGATTACATATTTTTTTCCAACCACTAAATTTTCTGTTTTCATTTTGTAATACCTCGTCCTGAAAACATTATACTAGTTTTAATCTATTTTTTCAACAAAAAAGAAGTTTAGTGTCAAACTCCTTTGGTTCTTATTATAATTTTCTATAAGTGGCAAGGAAACCACTTATTTATTTTTTTAATATTTATTATTTCTTTTTTACTGCAATTGATAAATAAGCTATTGTCGCTCCTAATAATAGGAAAAAACCATTTAGAACGTTTTGTGTATGTAGAGATGGAACAAGGAAGTAAAGTAAAATAAATATAATAGCAAAAACAGCTGTCCATATTGCGTCACTAAATTTTTTCATTAAGCATTTCCTTCTTAGATAAATTTATTACTAATTTTAATTCTTTAAGATATTAATATTTTATTTTGAAGATAATGTTTTTATTCCCCAATAGGCAAATAAGAATAAGACAGCTAGCATTATGCAGCCTACCCAAGGTGAATCCATATATTTACTAGCCAAAGCGTCTAATTTATCATTCCATTTATCAATTTGTTCAGAAAGTTTTGAAGCTAAAAATATATACTGTGACATATGATTTATTTATCCCCTTTTTTAGTATCTTTGTTAGATTTAGTTACTTTTTTCTTTTTAGTGCTAGATTTTTTATCCTCAGCTACTTCTTCTTCTATAACTTCAGCATCTACTACACTTTTTTCAATGGTTTTATTAATTTCTATTACATTATTGCGAATGCTGAAAGTTGAAATTATATCTAATATAGCGTATAAGGCAATTAAAATACCAATTATCTTTGTTATGAAAACAGCACCTTTAAAAGGATTAAATAATAGAATTACACCAAATATAGTGCTTATAATAGAAATGATTAAGGTACTTTTCCAAAGACTATTATTGATTGTTTTTAATTCAAAAGCATATTGCAACTTTGTAGCACTATTTATAACGATACCTATTCCTATTACTATTGGAAGAACGCTAGCAATAGCATGAGGATTTTTAATAACTAAAATACCTAAAATTATGGTTACTACACCGTAAACAATATTTAATTCTTCTTTATAATCATTATTTAGACTCCTAATAAATTTTATTATTCCCAATATACCTAAAGCAATTAATATGGCCCCTATTATATAAGAAATAGTAATTATTGTAACTTCTGATTGAAAAATAAGTAATAAACCTAATAGTAATAATGTTATTGAAGTTAGTAATGAAGATGCAAAAAATTTTTTTAATAAGCTATCCATAAAATAAATAAACCTCCTTATTGCACTTGTTATAAGTATTATAACATAATTTTTTAATTAGAAACATTATTTTTCATGATTATTATTTTTCGAATTATTTTTATCAAGAGAAGTTGTGGATTTATCCAATTTAGAGAAATCGTTTTTGGACTTTTCCACAGAATTTACTGATTTTAACTTGCTTTTTTCATTTTTATCCACAATAATTGTGGAAATATTCTTTGTATTGGTAAATTTTTCATAAAGGAAAAGATTTTCTTTGTGGAAAAAAGATTTTATATAGTACAAAATATTTGCTATTTGAAAAACTAAAATGACAATTTTTAATATATCAAAAAAATTGTTATTTTGAATTTGAAAATTTTGTTCAATTGTTTTTATCCATAAAAAAGGAAATAGGACAAAATAGATTAAGATAATATTTCTAAGCAATAATTTATACCAAGTTATTTCTTTAGTTCGACTAACAATTTTTATTTTGACAATTTTTTTACCAAATGTTTGTCCCTTGGTTATGATAGGAATAATTAAGAAATAAAGAGATACACTTATTAAAAAACTATATTTATTAATTGATGAATTATAAAGGATGACTCTTATAATTAAAGTAAGTAAAATAACAAATAAAATATCGATTGTTAGAGAGAGTATTCTTCTTAATAGAGAAACTTTTTGACCTTTTAAATAACTTTTTTCTTCAAGTTCATCACGATTAGGAAGAAAGAGCATTAATAAAGGGGCTAAAAGATGTCCTATTAAGCCACCAGTTGTATTTATTATTAAATCATCTACATCAAAAATGCGGTAAGGTCTAGGGTAATAGCCATATAAACCACTAAGTTGTGTTAATTCAAAAAAGAGGCTTAGAAAAAAAGTTAAGATAATAGTTTCATACCATTTTCTTTTGAAAAAGTATCGTAAATAGAAACCAAAAGGCATTGTTAAGAGAAAATTAAATAATATTGTATATACTGTTGATTTGTTTAAAAAATTTAAAAGATCTTTAACAGTAGAAATTTTAATAGTTGTTAGGTGCATATCTTTAATAAAATTAAATGGTTGTAGTTGAAGATAGGCTGTTTTCAATTTGCTTACTAACTCTTTAGATGGTAAAGGTAAAATAACCATAAAATATGCAGTTATTAAGTAAAGAATTAGACTATAAAAAATAACGCTTTTAAAAAAAGGGATGGCTCCATATTTTTGGTATTGGTGTATTAAAAAAGGAATAGTTAAAATAAAAGCTACAAAAGGAAAAATAAGACAAGCTATTTCAATTGATATTTTATATGATTCCATATTTATAACCTAATTATTGTTTTTCTATTAAGAAAGACAATAGTTTTTCTGGATTTTCACCTTTAACTGCTATTTTGTAGATTAAATTAATAATTGGAATAGAAACTTTTTTATCCTTAAGTAATTTATATATAGAAACAACAGTATAGTAACCCTCAACGGTTGTGTTTTTTAAGTAATTTTCTATTTCGAGGTGTGATTTCTTTTCACCTAAGAGTTTCCCAAAAGAATAATTTCTACTCTTAGTAGAAGTGCAAGTTAAAAGTAAATCACCTATTCCAGCAAATGATAAAACAGTTCTTTTTTCACAGTTGAAAGCCATAAGAATTTCTTCCATATCATGAATAGCTTCTGTAATTAACATAGCTTTGGTAGATTCATTAGCTTTTAGGCCTTCAAGCATTCCAGAAGACAAGGCAATAACATTTTTAATAGAACCGCATATTTCAATGCCAATTATATCTGAAGATGTACGAAGTTTAATATAGTTATTTTGAAAAGCTCTTCTAACTAAATTTTCTGTTTTTTCATTAAGTGTTGCTACTGAAAGACCTGCTGGCATTTTAGTAACTAAATCAATAGCAAAAGTAGGTCCACTAATAACTGCTATATTTTTTGTTTGAAGATTTTTTTCAACTATTTCACTTATAAATAAGCCTGTATCTTGCTCAATGCCTTTTGTTGCTATTAAAATGTGATTATCCTTGATAAAAGATTTCATTTCTTGACATAAGTCATTTATAAAACCTGCTGGGATAGCGATAACAAGTAAATCTTTATCTTTGATTGTCTCTTCAACACTAGTTGTAATTTTTATTTTGTTAGAAATTTTAAAATTAGGAATTAATTTTTCATTAGAATGTGTTTTTTCTAAATTTTCTTTTTCAGTGGAAAACTTTGTCCACATAGTAATATCACAATTATTATCAATCATTATACTACTTAAAGCCATGCCATATGCTCCACAACCAAATAAACCTATTTTCATATATTTATACTACTCCTTTTTAGATAACTTTTACTATAACTAGTTTTAGCATTTCTTTTTAATTTTGTCTAGTATATTTAGGTAGGAGATAGATTTGGATTAGATATTTTAGATTAGATATTTGTGAAGTATTTTAAAAGTTTATTATAGATAAAGCTATAAAAAATAGAAATTTTAGTTAGCTTTGGGAAGTTTTTAGAATGTTTTTAATTTTATGATGTAAAACGATAAAATGATGGAGATTATATTTTGACTTTAATTTTATTTTGACATATACTTTAGATAGAGGTGATTTCTTTGGAAAAAAAGAATGGTTTTAGAATTAATTCTGAATCAATTAATCAAGATTTTTTTGTAAAGATGAAGAATGCTAAAATGATTTTAAAAAAGAAAGAATTACGTGGTGCAATTATCGGGATGACCGGTTTAATGGTGGCATTTGGTATGGCTTCTTCTATTAGTAAGGATAAAGTCCAAGAAAAAGAAGTGGCTGTGGCAAGCGAAATTGGTAATGATGTGATTGACTCAGAAATACCTCTTGTAGGTTTAGGAGCAAAAAATAATATAGTTGCAGAGCAGAATACTTTGAGTGTTGATTTGAATGATGTTAATTCTTTAAATGTTATTTTGAACGATAATAAGTGTAGTAGCACTTTCTTTAATGAAGTATGTGAAGAATTGGAAGAAGATGGTCTTTCATTTACTGCTACTGCAAATGGCGCTAATGTTGATGTAAATAATAGTGTTGTGATAACACTTGATCAATTATATATGTCTGGTCCTGGTATGGCTTTTTTTTCACCATATGATAATGAAAGATTGGGAGACTCTGATGCTTTAGCTTTGGCAATGGAGACAGGCTTTGAGCAAAATGAATTTTCTACTGATGGAATTTTTGCTGGTAAAATTGGTTATCGAGAAACAAATTTAGGGCAAGTTCAATCAAGAGTTCCTACAACGACAGAAGAAGCCATCGGCAAAGATAAGAACACAAGTTTTGTAACGGTGTCATTTGGAACGAATAATCTTGAAGCAGAAAAAGTCGCTCAAAGTATTGAAAATGCTTTAGCAAGATATGCTTATTATCAAAATGAAAAGGCTTTTGGAGAAGATTTAATTTATCGTGTTGGTGGTGGCGATATAATGGCTGATGTGGAAAAGAGATTTTCTGGATGTTCAGCTAAAGAAATAGATACTTATAACAAATTAGAAGATTCTAAAGATTATGTTTATATGGATGATACACTTCGAAATCCTAATATAGCTAAAATGAATGCTTTTGATAAAGCGTGTAAGATAGAATTGAGTAAAGAAAAAGAAAATAGATATTGAAAATTTAGAAGATATGTTTCAATATCTATTTTTGCAGTTAAATTGTGGTAGTAGTTTTTCTTACATATTTATTGTAAAATTTATAGGTATAAAAATAATCAAATAAAAATTTGAGTTCCGGTAAAAAATAGGAACAAAAGAAAAAAATGAATATGTTTTATCCACAGATTCATTTTTTTGTGCAAA
>CANRAX010000071.1 GCA_947628635.1 uncultured Bacilli bacterium
TATGATAATCAATTAAAAAGCCACGAGGAGCATAAAACATTTTTTTCTTAATAATGGGAAGTGTTTTTGCTAAAAGAAGAGAAGCAGCCAATATTTTCTTATCATCTTTTAAACCAACATAATAGCTGTGCCAATTATTAACTCTTTTTAAATCAGCCCACTGTTTTGTTTGATGAAAAGTTATTTGCTCACTCTCATCGGCAAATTTTTTAAATTCCTTTTCAGTTATTATCTCTAACTTCATTTTGTAGCTCCTTTTTGCTTTTCTTTTTAACAGCATTACGATAGAATGGTACTAATTTAGTGAAGATAAAATACATAAACTTATTAGTGATATAGTCCCATTCTCCCATAAATTCAATATAATCGCCACCAAACTTCTTTTTAAATTCGTGAAGTCCTAGTCGTGGATTATTTTCACTTAAATCACCTATTGTACCGAATTGATCATAAATTTTAATTCCTTTTTCCTTACAATACTTTAAATGTTCAAAATAAGTATTATAATTTACGTAAGTCTCTGTTAATATATTATGATTTCCGGCATATAAAACCCAAGCCTTGTCAGCATATTCAATTATCATATGAGCTGATAAGGTTATTTCATTGCCAAGTTCTCTTTTATAATCTTTAAACTTTTTAATTTCACTATTAACATTATCTTTTTGTCTAGTTAATTCCGTTAATTTAACTTTAGCACTTTTACTTAAATTATCTATTGGTAAGATAGAAATTTGATCATTAATATTTTTTAAATTTTTTTCTAAAGACTTAATTGTTTTATTAAAATTTACTTTGCCTAAGAAAAGAGTAGCTTTAGAATTTTTATTGCCATTAAATATCTCATATAATGTTTCATAATAATCTTTATTATAAGAAACAAAATCTTTTCTATTTTCAGTTAACATCATTAAATGATAAAATTCATCAATATCATTTTTAGTGCCAATTACCACTTCAGTTTCTAATTTTTTAGCTTTTTGAATACGCTGTTTGGTTGTTTTTGAAAAATGTTCCATAATAGTATCTAAATCTTGTGATAAATCAATTCGAAAAGTATATCTTGGTTGCATAGTTTCAAAATTTTTTGTAAAGCCTTGATGTTTGAAACCAAGTTCTTTTAAAGATTTAAATATTTCTTCATAATTATTATTAAGAGGGATTTCTTCATTATTATAATTAAATTTTTTTATGATTATATCAGGATCTATTTTAATGAAAATAGCTTTTTTCTTTTTAGCAAAGTCAACTACTTTATTAGTCATAGTACGAAGAATTTCTTTTTTATTATAATCGAGAACAAAACCTCTTGGAGCATAAAAATAACAGTAATTTAAGGGAAGCTTTTTTTCAAGAAGTAAACTAGCAGCAACAATTTTATTTTCATTATTAACTAAGCCTAAATAATAAGGAGTTAAATTTTTTTTAACTTTAGCAAATTCTCCCCAAGATAAAGATTGTAAAAAATGAGATTTGGGTTGGTTTTTAATAAATTCATCAAATTCTTCTTTGTTAAGATTAGTAAGTTTTAACATGACGTATCCCACCTTCTATAATTAGTGTACCAAATTTTTGTTAAAAAGTCATTAATATAATAAAAAACAAACCATAAAGATTTGTTTTACTTATATTAGTTGAACACTAATAGAAAAATTATTGTTTAATTTGTTCTTACATACATATAAACTGTTATATAGGGTTGTAGGTTATTATGTGATTGACTACCGCCAGTATTTTGATTAATAGCAGTAGCTAGATTAGCCATTAAAGTTTGCGTTCTACCTCCTGCTTTTAAAGTGCCAGTAGTAAAGTAATGACTAATATTTGGTTCTGATCCTCCACCTACATAACCAATATACCGAGCAGTGGATGGACCATCAAAGCCAACAGAATGTTTGTGAGCTTCTTGTATGTGTGTATGACTTGGCATTTCATCTACTGTTAATTTATGACTGCTTTCTCCACCTGTTTCATTTATTTTAAATTCTTGATCTGATGTTCCAACACCAACTAAAGTTCTTCCTGCTCCATATACTTCCCATGTACCTCCAAACTTATTTTGAACTTCTGTTGGAGTTTTTAAAGTTGTACTTATATAAATGCTTCCCAATGGATATATTTCATTTAAAAGTTCTTTTTTAAAATTACTTAGTTTATTATCAAACTTAGTACAACTTCCATCAATTGCGTCTTGTACATTGTTAGCCATTAATTCGGAATTATCTTCATAATAAACATTTTTACTATTTATTGTACTTTCCGCAACTGCATAAGAAGTTATTGTTGAAAGAGTTATTCCAACCATAATTAATAAAAAACTTTTTATCTTCATAATGCCTCCAAATATACATTTAAATAAATGTATATAAGTGATTATAACATTTAAACAAATGTAAAGTCAACACATTTATTTAAACGTAGGTAAAATTTAGTAAAGGAGGAATTATGAAATCCAAAGAAGAGTTTACTGATAGAATTAGAAATTTAAGAGAAGATAATGATTTAAGACAAAAAGAGGTAGCTAAATTATTAAACATAACTCAACAACAGTACAGCTTATATGAAAAAGGCTATCGCTTAATGCCAATAGATATGATTAAGAAATTAGCTAAATGTTATGATGTAGATATGAATTATATAGTAGGTATAAGTGATTTGAAAAAACCTTATCCAAAAGACAGAAAATAAACCAAGAAAACTTGGTTTTTCATTTATAAATTACATCATGTAAAAACCGTCATCTTTTTGGAGAAAAGTATTTTTCTTATTATTTTCTAAGCGTTTAACTCTTTCTTTTAACATATCTATTTCGTTCTTTAACTTATTTATTTCATCAGATATTTCCTTAGAAAATGGTATCATTCCGTTATTAGGTAAAGGCATAGACATTCCATTGTTGGGTATTGGCATACCATTCATAAATGGATACATATTATTCATAAAATCCCTTCTTCGTATTATTATATGTAAAATTATAATTCCTGTGATAAAATATAAGTGGTGATTGATATGCGACTTAGGAATGTCAAAAATAAAGAAGAAATTTTAAATAATTCAAATTATTTTATAAGTAATCCATTTCAGTATAAAGGTAAGTGGGATAAATTATTTAAAAATAGTAATCCTATATATATAGAAATAGGTATGGGTAAAGGGAAATTCATTATAGAAAATGCTATAAAATATCCAAATATAAATTTTATCGGAATAGAAAAATATGATAGTGTTATAGCAAGATGTTTACCTAAGATACCAGAAGAATTAAAAAACTTAATAATTGTACGTTTAGATGCTTTAGAAATAGATAAAATTTTTACAAGAGAGATAGATAGAATATATCTTAATTTTTCTGATCCTTGGCCAAAGACTCGTCATAGTTCAAGACGGCTTTCTAGTAAAGTATTTTTAGAAAAATATGATTTTATATTTAAAAATAAAAAAGAAATACATATGAGAACAGATAATAGAGAATTATATATTTATTCATTAATTTCTTTTAGTGAATATGGTTATGTTTTAAAGAAAATAAGTTTTGATTTACATAAAGAATGTAATGATTTAATTACTACGGAATATGAAGATAAATTTTCGAGTAAAAACCTGCCTATTTATGCAGTTATTGCCACAATAGACAGTTAAGTATAAAAAATATTTTTACATTTACAAAAAATTTGATATAATGTAGTAAGAGTAGGTGAAATATGAAAAGATTAATTGTTTTACTCTCTATTATACTTGTTTTAGTAACAGGTTGTAGTATAAAAAAATTAGATAATTCTGATATAGGTAAGAATATAAAAATACTTTTAACAGAAAAAGTTAATTTACATAATGTTTATTTTGAAGGTTATAAGTACTATGTACCTAAAGGCCTTAAATTTGTAAATAAAGAAGAATATAATGCCTTGTTGACAGATAGAATGAAAAATCAATATTACTTATATGTGGATGCTATCAGTTATTATCATAAAGTTGAAAATACCTATGAAATTGATGAGGATGTTCATTATTCTAAAGTGTTAAATTATAATAAGAAAACTGGTTATTTGCAAATAAATGAATTTGATGATAAATATTTTATTCAATTTGTATTTAATTATGCTAAAGTAGAGGCTTTGATAAGAAAGAAAGATTTGACAGAAGCTATAAATAATATTTGTTATTTACTAAGAAGTGTTAAATATAATGATAAGGTACTTGAGAGTTTAATTGGTGATAATATTTTAAGTTATCAAGAAGAAAATTATAGTCTTTTTGATACAGAAACAGAAGACGATTACTTAGATGTAGTTAAAAAATATAATCCTGGTTATACTAGAGATATGGAAGATGAAAAGATACAGTTAGATGAATAGGTAAAGAGGTGAAACTTAATGGGTTTATTAGATAAGTTAAAAAATGCTCTTTTTGAAGAAGAGTATGTTGAAGTAGAGGAAAAACCTAAAAAAGTAAAGAAAGAAAAGCCTAAGAAAGAGAAAATTAAAGAAGAGTCAAAGGAAAAACCTGTTGCAAAGAAGGTAATTTTGCCTGGTAAGAAAAACGTTAAAGTAGAAGAGTTACATGAAGAAGAATTAATTGATGAAGATTTTGAAATTCGTCCTAAATCTGATACTGATATTAGAGAAGAAAAATTAAATGAGGCTGTTAGAGATATTGACGATGATGATATAGATGATGTTTTACCAGTTAATAAAACAAGGGAAGATTTTAAAATGCTAGATGATGACGATTTTAAGGTTGAGAATGATGATTATAATGAGCCTGAAATTGTAGAAGTCATTGGTAGAAGGAGTAATAATTTCCTTGATAAAGAGGAAAGAAAGACTAGGCAAGATTCATATGATGATTATCAAGATACATATCAAGAATCTTATCAAGAAGAGGCAAATAATACAAAATATCTCTATGGAATGAGTGAACCTGAAGTTAAGGTACAAGATTATGGATTATATGAGAAAAAAGAGGAAAAAGGTTATTTTAGACCTTCACCAATTATTTCGCCTATATATGGTATTTTAGATAGAAATTATCGTAAGGAAGATGTTGTTTCAAAAAAAGATGTACCAATTGCTAGTTCTTATTCAAGAAAAAGAGTAGATATAGATGATGTTAGAAATAAGGCCTATGGCTCTTTAAGTGATGATATAGAAAGAGAAATAAAACAACAACCTATTGATGACGATTTGTCATTTGAGGTAGAGGAAAATGATGAAAAAAGATTGGTTGATTTAAGTGCAGATGAAAGTAAACCGACAGTAAAAGAAGTAACTGTTGGTGATGCTGTGGAATATTTTCAAGATTTAGGATTAGAATATAATGTAGATTATGTTGATGCTACTAAAGATAAAACAAGAAAAAGAAGGACACGTGTAGAAGAAAATGCGGAAGTAGCAGAAAAGGTTTCGCAAGCTAATGAAATGGAAGAACAAGTAGTAGAACCTGTGAAAGAAGAACCTAAAGAAGAACCAAAGCTTGTAAAGAAAGAGAAAAAAGTAGTTGCTGTTGAAAAAGTTGAATCAGTAGAACCGGTTAAAGACAAAGAAGAGTCTGATGCGTTATTAGATACAAATGATAATTTATTTGATTTAATCGATTCTATGTATCAAGAAAATGAATAGAATAAAAGGAGATAAGGTTGAAAATAAAAACATAAATTTTGTCCACGACAAAAACCGTCAATGAAGACGCTAAAATAAACCGAACGCG
>CANRAX010000072.1 GCA_947628635.1 uncultured Bacilli bacterium
CTGAAACACTATACAATCTAATAAGACAATATGAAAATAAACTGCGTATTGTTGAAGAAGGACTGAATAAACCTTATTTTGCACGAATTGATTTTACAGCAGATAATGAAAAAAATACAGATATTTGTTATATAGGAAAAGTAGGAATATCAGATTTTGATAATAATTTAATTACTATTGATTGGAGAGCTCCAATTGCGTCTTTGTATTATGATAGCAACATAGGAAAAGCATCTTATAAAGCTCCGGAAGGTACTATTACGGGAAGTCTTTCTCTAAAACGTCAATATGAAATAGAAAAAGGCAAATTGCTTTCTTATAACGATGTAGATACAGTATCTAATGATGAGATATTAAAACCTTATTTAGGGGTAAATGCAGATAACCGATTAAAAAATATTGTTAGTTCTATTCAAGAAGAACAAAATGCAATTATTCGAAAAGACTTAAGTCATAATATAGTAATTCAAGGAGTTGCAGGTTCCGGAAAAACAACAGTTGCTTTACATAGAATTGCTTATTTAGCTTATAATTATCGTGATAAAATTAATTCAAATCAATATCTAGTTATTGGTCCAAACAAATTCTTTATAAATTATATCTCAGCAGTATTACCTGATTTAGATGTTGAAAACGTTCCTCAATGGACTTACGAAGAGTTTGTCAAAAATTTTTTGAAGGAAGAATTTATAATAGAAGATTCTGGTCGAATGGGCAAACAAATTAACCTTAATAAATATAAATTGTCAATGGATTATAAAGAAAATATAGACTCTTATGTGGCTGATTTAGACAAAAAGGAAGTTTTACCAAACAAAGATTTTGATGTAAAAGGATTTAAAATTCTTTCAAAAGAAGTGATTAAACAATTTTATAGTGAAATTGATAATAGATATTATCAAAATTTAGAAGCTAAAATGGATCGTTTAATTTTACTTGTTTCTACTTACTTAAAAACCCAACATGAAAAAATTTTAAATTCTTTTATGTCACAATATAATGAAATGGTAGAAAAACTATCAACTCAAAAAGAAAAAAGTACCTTATTAAAAAATTACGAAGAACTAAAAAAAGAGTTAATAGGAAATGGATGTAGTGTTAGTCTAAGAAAATATCTTAATTTTAGAAACAAAAAAATTACTACTTTGTATAGTGATTTCTTAAAAAATATTGCTTTTTATGTAGATATTGAAATTGCTGATGAAATGAAAAATTATCAATCAAAGAAAAATAATACTTATGCTATTGAAGATTTGGCAGGATTATTATATTTAGGATACAAAGTAAAAGACTCCAAAGAATTTAAAAAGTATCGTCATACCGTAATTGATGAAGCTCAAGATTACGGAGAGTTTAACTTTTATGCCTTAAAACAAATACTAACTAATAGTACCTTTAGTGTATTTGGAGATTTAGCTCAATCTATTTATGATTACAGAAGTATTGATAATTGGGAAGATGTAATAAATCAAAGTTTTGATGGAGATTGCAGTTTAGAATACTTACGTAAAAGTTATCGAACTACGATTGAAATTATGAATTCTGCGAATGAAGTATTGAAGCAAATTGGATTAATACCAGCAAAACCAGTTATAAGACACGGAGAAGCTGTAAAATTCATG
Organism: uncultured Bacilli bacterium; assembly: GCA_947628635.1. Lineage (GTDB taxonomy): Bacteria > Bacillota_I > Bacilli_A > RF39 > UBA660 > CANRGD01. The sequence continues at coordinate 1,623 of CANRAX010000072.1, forward strand.
AAAATTGACAAGGATTATTACATACAATTACTAAATCATGTAATAGAAATGAAAAATAAAAAATATGATTCAATTGCGTTGATTGGTAGAGATGAAAAAGAATCTCACAAAATAAAAGAGGAATTTAGCAAATTAGGAAAAGAAATCGAAGAAATTACATCTGAAAACCAAACATATCATGGTGGAGTTTGTAGTGTTTCAAGTGCCTTAGCAAAAGGCTTGGAATTTGATGCCGTTATTATTACAGACGCATCAGAAGAAAAATATAACTCTACTAACACAACAGATATGAAAAATTTATACGTCAGTATGACTAGAGCATTACATGAATTAGAAATTTTTTATCAAGATACACTAACTAAACCATTACAAAAAATATAAGAAGTATCAACAAATTAGAAATGGACACAATAATACAAGGAGCTGTCTAGCTTACCTTGTTTTTTTGCGATAAAAATGCTAAAATAGGAACGAAAAAACTTACTAATATTAATAAGTTAATGGAAGTGATAATTATGTTTGAACTTGTATCTAATTTTAAACCAAGTGGTGATCAACCTGAAGCCATCAAAGAATTAGTAAAAGGAATAAAAGAAGGTAAAAAAGAACAAGTATTACTTGGAGCAACAGGAACCGGAAAAACTTTTACTATGGCAAATGTAATTAAAGAAGTGAATAAACCAACATTAGTTTTGGCTCATAATAAAACTTTAGCTGGCCAACTTTATGCTGAATTTAAAGAGTTGTTTCCAAATAATAAAGTAGAGTATTTTGTTAGCTACTATGATTACTATCAACCAGAGGCCTATGTTCCCTCAACTGATACCTACATAGAAAAAGACTCATCAATTAATGATGAAATTGATGAATTACGCCATGCCGCAACTTCAGCTCTTTTATCAAGACGTGATGTTATCGTTGTTGCAAGCGTATCTTGTATTTATGGTATCGGTGAAGTTGATGAATATAAAAATAAAATGTTAACTTTATCTGTTGGAGATATTATTGACCGAAATAAGGTTTTAAACAAATTAGTAGAAATGCTTTATGAACGAAATGATTTTGATTTTAAACGTGGAACTTTTCGAGTTCGCGGTGATGTTTTAGAAATTATTCCAGCTAATCAAAACACAACAGGTTATAGAATTGAATTCTTTGATAACGAAATAGATAGAATTTGCACAATTGATACACTAACAGGTGTCGTTACTGAAAACATTAAAAATGTTAGTATTTTTCCTGCTAGTCATTTCGTTGTAAGTGATGAAAAATTAAAGCAAGCTATTATCCGTATAAAAGAAGAATTACAAGAGCGTCTTCAAGAATTGAAAAATCAAAATAAATTAGTAGCGGCAGAACGTCTAGAGCAGAGAACTAATTATGATCTTGAAATGCTTGAAGAAACAGGTTTTTGCTCAGGCATTGAAAATTATTCCGCTCCTATGGCAGGACGTGGTCGTGGAGAAACCCCAACTACCTTAATGGATTTTTTCCCTAAAGATTATCTTTTAATTGTTGATGAATCACATGTCACACTTCCTCAAGTTCGTGGTATGTTTAACGGTGATAGAGCGCGTAAAATGAATTTAGTTGAATATGGCTTTCGCTTACCAAGTGCTTTAGATAATCGTCCTTTAAAATATGAAGAATTTGAAAAAAAAATAAATCAAGCCATTTATGTATCCGCAACACCAGGTGACTTAGAACTTTCTCACACTAATAATCATTATGTCGAACAAATCATTAGACCAACCGGCTTACTTGATCCAACCATTGAAATACGACCAACTACTGGTCAAATTGATGATTTGATTAGTGAAATAAAAGAACGTATGGAAAAAAATGAACGTGTCTTAATAACAACATTAACAATTAGAATGGCTGAAGAATTGACTAATTATTTAAAAGAAGTTGAAATAAAAGTTGCTTATCTCCATTCTGAAGTAAAAACACTAGAAAGAATGCAAATTATTCATGATTTACGAACTGGTAAATACGATGTTGTTGTTGGAATTAACCTTCTTCGTGAAGGAATAGATATTCCAGAAGTTTCTTTAATAGCTATATTAGACGCCGACAAGGAAGGTTTTTTACGAAGCAATCGTAGTCTTATTCAAACAATTGGTCGTTGTGCCAGAAATGCTAATGGACACGTTATTATGTATGGTGATAAGATAACTGAATCAATGCAGTATGCTATTACTGAAACAGCTCGTCGTCGCCAAATTCAACAACAATATAATGAACAACATCATATTGTTCCTCAAACTATTAAAAAAGAAATTCACGAAGTTATTTCAAATATTGCTGGTGGTAGTAAAACAAAATCTAAAAAACCAACAAAGAAAGAAATTGCTCGAGATATTTCTGCTATCGAACAAGAAATGAAAGAATGTGCACGTAATTTAGACTTTGAACGTGCTATGGAATTACGCGATATTCTTTTTGAAATGAAAACACAATAGGAGTACTTATGAAATTAAATATCTTTTATTCAACAACTAGTGATGGTCTAATGTCAAATAACAAAAAATATTATCCCCAACTGTCAAAAGAGGAAATAAATCTTCTTTATAAAACCAATCGTCAAAGATATTTTCAAAAAATTAATTTTCCCGAAACTAATGTTATTAATTTAAACACTAATCCAGCTAAAAAAATAACTGCTTGCTTTGCTAATCTTGATCATCTAAATCCTAAATCAAACATAATTTTATTAAAAGAGAATGCTCCAAATATATTAGTTTCTGCGGAAACATCTACTTTTCCTTTCATAGTTGCGACTACAACAACTGAAAAAAAGATTAGTGCTATTACCCTAGGAACAATTGAAAATTTAAACAATCATCTTTTACATGAATTAATTGAAGTTTTAATCCAAAAGACAAATGCCGCTCCCTTTGAAATAACTTTTTATATTGGTCCTTGTCAAGATAATTATGAAATAAAAAATCCAATACTTATAACTAATTCATATTGGAAAAAAGCTCTTGAAAAAAAAGGTAATAAAACATATTTAAATTTAAGATTAGCTATCTTAAATGAATTAATTAATGAAATAGTCGATCCTAATTACATTTATTTTGACACAACAAAAAACAATTCATTTCAAGGCCAGCCTTTCCCTTTATTAGCATGTTGTCTTTATACAGAAGAATAAATGAGGTAAATATTATAATAGAAATCATATCTAATTAAAAAAAAGGCATAATAAATAAAAATAAATAAATTTTAAAAAATTATAGTATAATAAGAAACAGGTGATTTTTATGGATGAAATAGTAATTAAAGGTGCTCGTGAAAATAATTTAAAAAATATTGATATAAATCTACCTAAAAATAAACTTATCGTTATGACAGGTCTTTCTGGTAGTGGTAAAAGTTCTCTTGCTTTTGATACAATTTATGCTGAAGGTCAAAGACGCTATGTTGAAAGTTTATCAGCTTATGCTAGACAATTTTTAGGTGGTTCTGAAAAACCAGATGTTGATAGCATTGAAGGTCTATCTCCAGCTATTAGTATTGATCAAAAAACAACTAACAACAATCCACGTTCTACCGTAGGTACCGTTACAGAAATTTATGATTATTTACGTCTTCTTTTTGCTCGTGTCGGAATTCCTTATTGTCCTAACCATAATATTCCTATAACTAGCCAAAGCGTTGAGGAAATGACCAACAAAATAATGGAATATCCTCTAGGAACTAAAATGGTTATTATGTCACCTGTTGTTCATGGTGAAAAGGGAACTCATAAAGATGTTTTTGAAAATCTTCGTAAAGAGGGTTATATTCGTGTCCGTGTTAATGGTGAAATGTATGATTTGAGTGAAGATATAACTCTTGAAAAAAATAAAAAAGATAAGATAGATGTAGTTATTGATCGTATCGTTTTAAAAGAAGGTTCTAGAAGTCGTTTATTTGAAGCTATTGAAAGTGCCACAAAATTATCTGAAGGAAAAGTTGTTATTGAAATACTAGG
>CANRAX010000073.1 GCA_947628635.1 uncultured Bacilli bacterium
TTAGAACTAGAACATTTTGAAGAAAATATAGATACGGATATTGCTCATATAAAAGAAGAATTAACAGAAGATTACGTTGAGGATTTTAGAAAAGAAAAAACAAAAAGTTCTAAAATAATTAAAATTCTTAATATTGTTTTTGTCGTTTTAATTATTTTAATGATTATGATTACTGTTGATATTGTTTCTGTTGCTAAATATGATAAAGGACCTTATTTTGCCTTTAAAACAAAGACATATAAAGACGGTGGAACCAAAGTTTATTATGGATTAGGTTATAAAGTAATTAAATATAATCAAGTTCAAGGACGTAGAGACAAAGCTATTGGTTTTTGGACAATGCCATATAATACAGAACCTCTAAATACTTCAGCTTTAGATTTGGCAATTGAATTTACAGAAACACCTTCTAAATCATTTACAAGATATTATAAAAAGTTTATCAGAATTTCTTCATCACTAACTTCTATTGATAATTCTAAAAAAACTCTTTCTATTGGTTATACTGATGAAGGTGGGAAATATACTTTAAATATTGTTTGCACAATGGCTGATAAAAAAATACCTAGTTCTTTAGAAACAGGCAAAGCTATAACCATTATTGGTACAGTAAAAAACTTTGAATTAAAGACTAAAACTAAGCCAAATACTTTATATATCAATGATTGCTTTGCTGAACAATAAAATAATAACTTGTTTATAAAAAAAGTATTTTGAAAAGAAAAGGCAAGAGTCAAGCTAAATTCGTTTTAGATGTCTTGCTTTTAATTTTTTCTAAATGAAATTTTTGATACATTTTATAAACTTATAAAGATTAAAAAAGCTATACTAAATAAAGATTTAAGAAAAATTTTCATTATAAAAATCTAGGCATTTTAAAGTATTAGTGATATACTTAGTAAGAGTAATATAATAGGTTAGAGGTAATCAGATGAAAAAAAACAAAAAAGTGCCGAGAAAAAAATAGTTTTAAAAATTAAAAAAATTACTATATTAATTTTTCTATTAGATTTAGCTGTTGTATTTGGATTAGTAGTTATTAATACGAAAGACTTTAAATCATTTTGGATTCCAACAGCTATGACTACGATGTCCCATAAATATTTAGCATATACTTTATATGGAAAAGATACAGTAAACAAAGTAATGAATGAAAATTATATAGAAAAATCTATTGAAGAAATTAATTTAAATGAGATAGTTATTGGTGATACTTCTGAGAAAAAACATTATTCTTCTAAATATGAACAAGAATTATATACTAGAGATGAAGGAAACGATTTGTATAAAATTATTCGCTTGGAAGAGAAAAAGTTTAAAGGATACTTAACAGTTATTTATGATCCAAGCGACGTTACACTAGCTGTTTCTACAAAATTGGGAAAAATGGGTCAAAGTGTAAATACTTTAGTAAAAAATAACAATGGTTTTGTTGGAATAAATGGTGGCGGTTTTGAAGATTTGGATGGTTGGGGAAATGGTTCAATTCCTTATGGCGCTATTATTAAAGATGGGCAACTTATTTGGAATCATCCTGGAGGAAGCGGCGAATTAATTGGTTTTACAAAAGATCATAAAATGTATTTAACTTCCAAATCTCCCGAAGAAGCTATTAAAGATGGTATGGTTGATGCTGTTGAATTTGGACCTAATTTAATTGTTAATGGAAAAATTGCTAAAATACATGGTGATGGTGGCTGGGGAACAGCTCCTAGAACAGTAATTGCTCAAAGAAAAGATGGCATTGTTTTATTTTTAATTATAGAAGGTAGATTACCAGGATATAGCATTGGTGCAACTATGAATGATGTTATCGAAATCCTTCTGAGATATAAAGCTTACAACGCCGCTAACTTAGATGGTGGAGCTTCTTCTACAATGAGTGTTAATGGTAAACTTTATAATAAGCCATCTGCTGGAGGAGAATATGGTGGAAGAACCGTTTCTAACGCATGGATTGTTACTAATAAACAAAATAAACAAGTGCCAGTTTCATAAAAATAAAAAAAATATTAACAAAAAATAAATTATTTTAGAGGGTGATCAAATGAAAAAAATAATGGATGGTAATGAAGCAGCCGCATATGTTTCATATAATTTTACCGAGGTAGCAGGAATTTATCCTATTACTCCCGCTTCTCCTATGGCAGAACTTACGGACAAATGGAGTAGTGAGGGAAAACTTAATTATTTTAAAACTCCAGTAAAAGTTGTGGAAATGGAAAGTGAAGCAGGAGCTGCTGGTATGGTACATGGCTCTCTCCAAGCAGGTGCCTTAACAACTACATATACCGCAAGCCAAGGCCTTTTATTGATGATTCCTAATATGTATAAGATTGCTGGAGAAATGCTACCTTGTGTTATTAATGTAGCGGCACGTTCTTTGGCAACTCATGCACTATCAATTTTTGGTGATCATCAAGATATTTATGCAACAAGACAAACAGGTTTTGCAATGCTAGCTTCGTCTTCAGTACAACAAGTTATGGATTTAACTGGAGTATGTCATTTGTCAGCTATTAAAGGAAAAGTACCCTTTTTAAATTTCTTTGATGGTTTTAGAACAAGTCATGAATTACAAAAAGTAGAAGTTATTGATACAGAAAAACTTAAAAGCTTGATTGACGAACGTAGTTTAACTGAGTTTCGCGAAAGAGCCATGAATCCTAAAAAACCAACTATTAGAGGAACTGCTCAAAATGAAGATATTTATTTTCAAGCAACAGAAGTTCGCAATCAATATTATGATAAAATTCCAGATATTGTTAATGACTATATGGAACAGATAAATAAAATAACAGGTAATAGTTATCAACCGTTTAATTATTATGGTAGTGAAAATGCTACAAAAGTAATTGTAGCTATGGGCTCTGTTTGTGAGACAATTAAAGAGACAGTTGATTATTTAAATGTTAAAGGTGAAAATGTTGGTTTGTTAGAGGTTCATCTTTATCGACCATTTAGCAAAAAATACTTCTTAAAAGTTTTACCAAAAACAGTCAAAAAAATAGCCGTACTTGATAGAACAAAGGAGCATGGTTCGACTGGTGAGCCTTTATATTTAGATGTTATAGAAACAATTAAAGAAGTTGAAGCACGTGTCAGTGTCTATGGTGGAAGATATGGACTTTCTAGTAAAAATACAACTCCAGCCATGATTAAAGGCGTTTTTGATTTTTTAGATACGCGAGATGTTCACAATAATTTTACCGTTGGAATAAACGATGATGTTACTAATTTATCTATTAAATATGATCCAAAATTTAAAATAATTAATGATGATATTGAGTTTTTAGTATATGGCTTCGGTAGTGATGGAATGGTTAGTGCTTCTAAAGATTTAATGAAGATTACTGGTACTTACACAAATGCTTACGTGCAAGGATATTTTCAGTACGATTCTAAAAAAAGTGGTGGTGTTACAATATCTAATTTGCGTTTTGGCAAGAATCCTATTAGATCAACTTATTATATCGAAGAAGCGCGTCTAGTAGTTTGTACTAAAGATTCCTATTTGAAAAGACTTAGGATGCTTGATAAGATTAAAGAAAAAGGTGTTTTTGTTTTAAATACTAGTAAATCACCAGATGAAGTTTTAGAAATAATGAGTAATCATGATAAAAGCATTTTACAAAGTAAAAATATTAAAATGTTTTTAATAGATGCAAGCTCCATAGCAGATGAAGCTGGGATTAGTGGTAAAATAAGTGCTATTATGGAAACTTTAATTTTTAAATTAGGAAAAATTATTGATTTTGATTTTGCTGTGGGCAAGATAAAGGAAAATTTGGCTGTTAAATTTGCCAATAAAGGTGGCGATTTAGTTACTAAAAATATTAAGGCAATAGAAAATAGTTTAGAATGCTTAATTCCAGTAAAAGTCCCTTATGTTGATTTTGAGAAGGATATTGAAAAGAAAAAGACCTTGTTTGAAGTAATTGATTCAATGGAAGGTGATAGTTTACCAGTTAGTAGTTTTTTGAAAATTGCTGATGGCGAATTTGAAGCTGGTACATCTAAACTTGATAAGCGAGATAGTAGTGAAATGGCACCTTGTTATAATTCCGAAAATTGTATTTCTTGTAATTTATGCAGTTTAGTTTGTCCTCATGGAGTGATTAGACCTTTCTTATTAGATGAAAAAGAAATAATTGATGCTCCAGAGTCAGTAAAAAAAGAGCTCTTGCCAGCTAATATTAAAGATACAGATTATAAATTTACCGTTGGTGTAAGTCTACCGGATTGTACAGGTTGTGGCTTATGTAGTGAAGTTTGTCCAGGAAAAGCTGGGGCAAAAGCTTTGGTAATGAAAATGAAAGATTCTTTAAAAGAAATGAAAAAGGATGAAGCTGGTAAATATCTTTTTGAAGAAGTAAGTGAAAAGAAAAATGTTATGCCTACTAGTACCGTTAAAGGTAGCCAGTTTGTTAAACCAAAATTTGAGTTCCCTGGAGCTTGTGCTGGTTGTGGTGAAACTCCTTACTTAAAATTGTTAACTCAACTTTTTGGTGATAAAATGATAGTTGCGAATGCAACAGGATGTTCTTCTATTTATGGTGCTTCTACACCATCAATGCCATATTCTATTCCATGGGCTAACTCTTTGTTTGAAGACAATGCAGAATTTGGATTCGGTATGAAAATAGCTGATTTGGCAATAAAGAGACAAATCGTTACTTTGATAAAGGATAATATGAATCTTGTTAAGAAGAGTGAAGCAGATATTTATCAAGCTTATTGTGATGAAATTACAGATGAAACAGCAAACAATTTACTTAAAGTAGTTGATTCAACAAAAATTGATGATTTGATAAAGTTGAAAGATTTTATTGCTCCAAAATCCGTTTGGTTAATTGGTGGCGATGGCTGGGCATATGATATCGGCTATAATGGAATTGATCATGTTCTTGCTAACAAAGAAAATGTTAATATTTTAGTTCTAGATACAGAAGTTTATTCTAATACAGGTGGACAATCTTCTAAATCTACTAGAGTAGGAGCTGTTGCAAAATTTGCTTCAAGTGGAAAAGAAACAGCAAAAAAAGATTTAGCAAAAATTGCCCTTACCTACCCACATGTTTATGTCGCAACTATTTCTTTAGGAGCTAATCCAGCTCAAGCAATTAAAGTCTTAAAAGAAGCCGAAAAATACGATGGACCATCTATAATAATAGCTTATGCTCCATGTATTGCTCAAGGAATTATTAAAGGAATGAAAAATAGCATTAATGAAGAAAAAGAAGCAACTTTATCTGGTTACTTCCCATTATTCCATTATAATCCTATTACAATGGAGTTTAAGATGGACAGTAAAGCTGATTTTTCTAAATATGAAGATTTTATCGTTGGTGAAGATAGATATAATTCTTTGAAAAAGTTGTCAAAAAAAGCAGATGAACTACTAGATAAGAATAAAGAAAATGCTACTAATAGATATGAATATTATGTATCTTTAGAAAATAAAGAATAGATACAAATAGCCTGTTTAACCACGAAAAAAAGATGTCGGCAAACATCTTTTTTTGTTTTTAATCTAAGAGGTTGCACCCCCTGAGGGCAACCTCCAAAAAG
>CANRAX010000074.1 GCA_947628635.1 uncultured Bacilli bacterium
CATCTTGTATGAGATAATGAACTTTCATCATCATTTTTTCGTCTCATAAAATAAATCCTCCTCTGATTTTAGATTTTAGTTGGCAGACTATTATCTATTATATCAAAGGAGGATTTATTTTTCTTTTAACGCTATCGCTTTTTCAGCTCTCACCCGCATAGCGGGTGGTTTTATTATGTTCCTATCCCGGAACATAATACAAAATAAAGGATATTCTCCTTTATTTTGTATATTGATAGCCTTCTGTATATTCTTCTGTATTATTTGCCATATTTTCAACAATCATATTGGCAATTTCTTCATTAGATATAGTTTCAGGTACATCAGCAGTGTAGTCCACATCCTCAATAACAACAGGTTCTTCATATTCAATAATTGTTTTTGCTTGATTCGAAATAGTTGCTTCTGGAACGTATTCAGGATCAGTTGAAGTTTTTGGATAATTTTCTTCAAAAGTTTTTCCAGTTGCATTAGGATCTGGTAAATCTTGATTGCTTTGATCTTTAGAGGAATCAGTAGTTACATCTTTAACAGAGTCATCTAAGTTTCCATTACTATCTGAATGATTATCATCAAAATCAACATTATGATCTCCAAAATCGCTTTCATTAACTTTTGTATCATTTGATGTATCTGTATCAGAATTATTTTTATCAATTTGATCATTAGCTTTATCTATATCTTTTTGTAGATCAGCGTCATTATCTTTGATTTCTTTTTCTACTTCTTCAGCATGTTTATCAGCTTCAGATTGTAATTCTTGACGTTTTTGTTCTGCTGCCTCTTCACCTTTTTTCTTTTGTTCTTCATTCCATTTAGCGTCTTTTTTATTAACTTTATCTTCAGCTTCTTTTACAGCTTTTTCACTAGATTTTTTAACAGCTTCTTCTCTATTTGAAGTTTTTGTTTTTTCTTTAGTTGTATGTACCTCTGTAGTTGTTTCAGTATGAGTATCGGTAGTTGTATAAACTCCAGCAACATTATTTGATGTTGAATATGAACTTTCTAATCCTTCATGATTATGTTCATTAACAGCATCTTGGAATGCGTCTAATAGAGTTAATTCTCTGTGAGCATCATCAATATTATAATTGTTTTCAGCTTCTAACTCTGCTGTAATAGCATTTTCATATTGTACATATAATGGTTCAGCGTTATTTTCTTCAGCCATTTCTGTAACTCTTTCAATTCTTTCGAATGTATCATCAGCTAAATTACATAATCCTGTATCGTTAAAGTAATTAATTGTTTTTTCTGATAAGGTATTATCTGTTGGTAAATTTTGATACATTATTTCTACTGCTGAGACCATTGGAACAACTGATAATTTATATTGTTCAATTAAACGGTTATCAGAATGAGCTATTCCTATTTCTCTAATATCATCAGAAATTGGGAAGTCCTCTAATAATGATTGTCTCCAAGCATTAACTTTATCAATTTTATCTTGTCCTTCAGCTTCTTTTATTTGAAGGAACATTTCATGATATTTTCTGTAAAAATCTTTTCCTTCTTGAGAATCTATTAATACTGATAAATCAACAGGATCTTGTCTAGTTTCAATAACATGAGCACCCATTAATTGTAAATTTGCATTCTTGTATGCTTGACTAAACTCATTAGCATTAATTCTGCTACCATTGAAGATTGCTTTTATTTCTTCTGGTGAATAATTATTATATGCTTGTTGTAAAGCATTCATTTCTGTCCAACTAAGAGCAGCTTTAATGTCTTTACCTTCTTCTAAGTGACTATTAGCAAACATTTTGTTAAATTTTGTAAAAGCATAATGAATTTTTTTCATAGCTGTTTTTTGTGATTCAACAGTGTTAACTTTTAATAAATCAGCATAAGAGTAATCATCATAATAATCATTATCACCATAAATTAAAGTATTATCAGTATTATTTGATTTTTTTGTAGTTAATTTATTAATTTTATTATTAATAAATTTTCCTATTCTACTTTCATTTTTACCAATTAGGAAACTTCCACCTAAGGCAACAACGACAGCCATAAGAGCAGCACCTATTCTTACTTTTCTTCTATGGAAGAAATTTTTTACTTTAGTAAAGAAACGATTAGTTTTTTTCTTTTTCTTTTTTGATGAAGTTTCATTTGCAGCTTTTAATGGTCTTTCTTCAAAATCATTATCATTTTTGCTATTATCAGAAGTTTTATTTTTTCTTGGTAATGGTAAAACATTACTTTTTTCTTCTTCTTGTTTTTTATCATCAGCGTGTTCATCTACAACTTCTTCAGCTTCTGAATCAACTATTTTTTCTGAAGGAGTTTCTTTTTGTTCTTCAGATAATTCATCACTTTCACTATTATCACTAGCTATAACCTCAATATTTTCTTCTATCGGAGTTTTTTCTTCTTCACTTGTAATAATAGGTAAGGCTAATGTTTGATTGTTTTCATTACTTATATCTTCTTTAACAATAAACTTTTGGAAATTCTTTTCAAATTCATATCCTGACATAGTGTAAATATGATTATTATTAATAATGTTAGATAATTCATCAGATGTAATACTTTCTTTTCTTAATAAATCTACAACAGCGTCAATACCTTCATCAAAAGATATGTTTTTAACTGTTCCATCATTATAGAAAATACAAGCTTGTTTCATTTCTCTTGAATCTTCATAGAAATTGTAAAATACAATATTAGCAATTTTTTTAGATTTCATATTCTATCCCCCTTTATTTAACTTTCTTGGCACCAGTATAATACCAACCATTGTTAAGTAAGCTTGTATCATTATACTTACTCCATTTAGTATATACTTTACCACTATTGATTAATTTTCTTGTTTTTTCACTCATATAACATACGGTACCATATAATGGTTCTGTTCTAGTAGCGATATCAGTTACTGTTATAGTTGAATAAACTGGAATTGTTTTTACTACATAACTTCCACATGTTGCGGATACTGTTGTATTAGTATTTTTAGATGTTGTAGTGTTTGTTTGGCCTGGTGTTGAGACAGTATTAGTTACTGTTGACAAACCACCAGTATATGTGTATGAGTCATAGTAAAATTTTGGTAAAGATGTACAAGTTTCATTACAGTAACTGTAATCAGCACCTACAAATTCATAATGTGTTGTCTGAGTATCTCGAGGCGGATTAGCATAGCTTGAACGACCATTGTATTTCCAGCCTCCACTAGAACTAGCAGTTGTTTTTTGAATTGTATTAACTGTTGTATATGTAGTCGTTTTTGTTGTGGCATAAGTTGTATTATTGACGATTACATAATCATATTTAGAACATGATCTTTGTTGATATGAACCAGTTTGAACTAACTCTTGTCTTGTTTTAGAATATTTATTATCATATGTTCCTATTTTCTCTACTCTTTCATATAATTGAACTTTTCTTAGACAAGTAATATCATTATCGTAACAGTTGAAGGCTTGAGTTGAACAATTTGTTTTATTCCAATTACTCCAACTAGTCCAGTTTGTAAATTCAGCACCAGTTCTTTTTTGATATTCGTAAACATAACCAGGTTCTTGAGATGGTGTTGGACTTGGTGATGGTTTTGTTGTTGGCTCATCTGATGGTTTAGTAGTAGGTTTATCAGATGGCGAATTTGATGGTTCAGTGCTTGGATTTGTTGATGGAGTATCATTTCCTGATGGTACATAATTATCTTTTACTTGCACAACTGTTGCTGGCTTTGAAGCTTTGACAGCAACATTAGTATAGTTTTGCTTAGCACATAGATAAGAATCACAATAATTATAGCAACCCAAGTGTACTAAAATATAGTCTTCTTTTTCACTATCTTTTAAGTTTACCTTTAATAAGTATTCATCATCCATTTTTGTTATTTTGACATAACTTTTTTCTACATCACAAGCTTTATTATTTTTATCAATTAAAGCTGGAATAAGTTTTTTGCCAATCATATCACTAAGTGTCATAGTGTCTGATTGTCCTACTTCTTTTGGTAATCTTTCACTAGTGTAATATGATATTGCTGCATCTTTCATTCTTTCTAGATTATCAGCAAATATTTGTGAAGTAAGCGGTGATAAGTCTACACTTTGTCCGCCACTTATTTTTTCTGTTTTATTAACTACTTTTGGTGTTATAAATTTTGGTAACAACCAAACTAGTAAAAAAACAAAGATGATAATTAAAATGAGTTTTAACAAAAAATCTCTAAATGGAAAGCCTTTGCTTTCATATTCTTCAGTATACATTCCCGAATTTCCCCTTTCACTTACATGTAGTGCCTATTTTATCACTAAAGCTAAATTTTGTCAATAGTAAAATGTTTAATGCTTCTTTAATTCGACAATTGTCATTCCCGAATTAAAGTTATCTATCTTATAATTAGCAACTAATTTATTTTTTTTTAATGTTTCTTGAGTGGTCTTTTTTAATATACCAAGACCATTACCATGAACAATAGTAACTATTTTGTTTTGTAATTTATAATTGTCTTCAATAAATTCATTTATTAAAATTTCGGCATATTTTCTATCAAGACCGTGCAGATCAATTGTTGGACAATTATTATATAATATTGGTGTCATATTCTAAAACCTCTTTTAAAGTTGGAATGGAATTTCTTGAACCAATTCTAGTTACGGAAATACCTCCTGTAATAGAAGCATAATGAATAGCAGATTTTAAAGAATAGCCATTACTTATAAAGTATGTAAAAGCACCATGAAATATATCTCCTGCTCCTGTTGAGTCAACTGCTGTTACTTTAATACTAGGAATAAGTTCATATTTATCGTCTATTTGCGTAAAGCTTCCCTTTGCTTCTAAAGTAATTATGACATTTGTCTTAAAGTAATTTTTTAAAAATTCATAACATTCTATTAAACTTAAGGAATTATTAGTATCTATTTGAATATTGCTAATTTCTTCAGCAAAATCTTTTGAGCATACTAAATAAGTTACCATTTTACCTAATTCTTTAGTATCATCGTTTACTCTTCCAGCGTCTAAAACGCTAATAGCTAAAGGATTGTTTAATAGGACTTTCTTAGCTGTCTCAGGATGTTCACCATCTATTAAAATAACATCAGCTTGAAGAGCTACATCTTGGCTTAAAGCTCTAATAGGATTACTTTTAGCAGTAATAATAGTTCTTGAACCGTTACTTTTATTAGCAATTATATAACTACTTGAAGTTTGATAACCTTCTTTTTGTTCAATATAAGATGTATTGGCACCTATTTGCCTAAAATCGTCAATGATTTTGTCACCATAATAGTCTTTTCCTACAATAGAAAGCATAGTAACATCCATTTTCCATTTGGCTAATAGATAAGCACCATTAGAGGCAGGCCCTCCCCCACATTCTATATGTTTCTCGACACGATATTTAACATTTTCTTTTGGATATTCATTCATAGCTAGAGTTGTATCATAAGTTGAATGTCCAACACATACTACTTTCATATTTTCACCATCCATAAATATTATAACATAAAAAATTTCAATTTGCTATATACCATAAATAAAGGATTTATCGGTGTTTCTTGAACTTTTTTAATAAGTTCAGTAAGTTAAAT
>CANRAX010000075.1 GCA_947628635.1 uncultured Bacilli bacterium
TACAACAAGTGATGGGCATACTCACAGTTTTACAGGAACAGCTACAACAATAAATAATCTTCAACCTTACATAACAGTTTATATGTGGCGAAGGACATCATAATTTAAAAAATAAAAAAAGCTATCAAGAAATTTTAGATAGCTCTTTTTTTTATTCTTCTTCATCTGTTGTAGGTGATGGCGAAGCAGTAGGAGTTGTAGTTGCAGATGGCGATGGTGATGATGATGGTGATGTACTTGGTGTTGAAGATGGTGACGGTGTTTGAGTTGGTTTAGTTTCTTCAAATTTAAACGTAGCTGGATTACTTTGAATACCACTATAACTCTTATAAGTTGCTACAACTTTATAAGTTCCATATGGTGAAGAAGTATTAAATGTATAACTTGTTTTATCCGTCCAACCAAGTAATTTAGAATCAAGGTAGACGTTATAACCAAATGTTCCATAAGAATCATTAGCTAAGGAACCTGGTGATACGCTATTCCAAGTAATAGTAACTTTTCTTGTTGTAGAATTGTAAACGGCTTTTAAATTGCCTGGAGCAGAAAGTTTAACATTACTTGTATCTACTTCAGTTGGTTCATAACCTTTTTTGAAATATTCAACAGTTCCACTTTGACCGGGAGCAGCTAGCTTAGGAGGGTTAGATCCAGGAGCAATAACAGCTTTTACTACACTAGATGGCATTGTAAATGATTCACGATTGCTTTCAACAGCTCCATTATTAATTAAAGCACGCATAATTTTATCTTTTTGAACTGTTGCTGGTACATTGTGTAAGCAATATTCACTACTAATATAATCATAACCATACCACAAAGCAATTACTGTTTTAGTTGAATAACCAATTATCCATGAATCTCTAATAGCGTCCCAAGGTAGATTTTTTGATTCCATTACTGTTTGATCAAAGTTTGTTGTACCTGTTTTGAATGCCATATTATTTGGATTTCCACCATTAACAACAACATCTTGTAAAACATTGGTAATCATATATGCAGTAGCTTCTGACATAACACGTTTTTTCTCCGATTTATGTTCTATAACTTCTCCTGTTGCTCTAAATTGTATCTTATTTATGGTGTAAGGTTCATTGTAATAGCCACCATTTGAGAATGCAGCGTAGGCAGCACTCATTTGAAGTGGATTAGTTCCTGGTGACCAAGCTCCAATAGCATGAGCTTCATGAATACGACCATTTTCTATTTCTGGTTCTATTCCAAGACTTGTTACAAATTCAATAATTTTTTTATTGTCAATCTGTTGAAAAGCTTTTAGTGCTGGAATATTACGTGATAGTGATAATGCTCGACGAAGGGTCATTGTACCATAGTAACTTCCATCCCAGTTATGAATTGCTCTTCCATTTGAATAAGTGTATGGCGAATCATCAAACAACGTGTAAGTTGACCAATTGTTAAATTCAATACCTGGTCCATAATCAAACAATGGCTTAGCAGTAGAACCTGGTTGTCTTTGTATATCAGTAGCGTAATTTTTTTGAAGCATTCCAGTTCTGTTACGACCATTACCAATTGCTAAAACTTTACCCGTTTGCGAATCTATAACAGAAACACCTGCTTGAACAACATCATCTATCCAGTCGTAAGTTTCACCATTCATAACTCCATTTATAGCATCTTGTTTTGAAGTATCTAAGTTAGTATAAATTAAAAGGGCTGTTGTATAAGGGTTAGCTTTATATTTTTTTTGTGCTTCAGCTACAACTGTATCAATATATCCTTGGTACTTATGATATTTTTCAACAGTAGCTACTTCAGCTGTTAATGATTCAACTGGAATAGAATTTGCTAATTCTTCCTCTTCTTCTGTAATATAGCCATGTCTGCGCATTAAATAAAGAACAGTTTTTCTTCTTTCAGCAGCATTTTTAGGATTAACATTTGGACGATAATAATTAGGAGCTTTAAACATACCAGCAATGATTGCTGCTTCACTCAAATTAAGTTCAGATACGCTTTTGCCAAAATATGTTTGACTAGCTTCTTCAACGCCATAAATATTTCCACCTAAAGAATGGTTATTTACATAAAATTCAATTATTTGCTCTTTAGTATAATCACTTTCAAGTTTAAATATTGATAAATATATATCTTCAAATTTTCTGATAATTCCTGCAAGTCCTTCATCAACTGTTTTATCAGTAAAGACGTTTTTAACAACTTGCATTGATAAAGTAGATGCACCACCGGCATCAGATTTATGTAATACTTGACCAATAGAGGCTTTTAAGAAACGAGGAGCATCAAAACCATTATGTTGAAAAAATCTAGAGTCTTCAGTAGCAACAATAGCATCAACTAGGACTTCTGGTAATTCATCGTAAGAAACTTTTTCTCGATTTTCTTCTCCAACTTTAGCATATTCATTACCATTGATATCATAAAGACGACTGATTTCTTTAGTATTTAATTTGTTAGCTTCATATTTAGGTTCAGCTTCAATTTTTATATATACTAAGAAAGCTCCAAAAGCAAGCATGCATAAAATACCAAAAGTTAATATTATTATTAAAAGAATATTTATTAATTTCTTCTTTTTCTTCTGTTTATTTACTTTCTTTAAAATACTAGCTATTCCAACAATAATACCAATTCCAATACTGGCGATAAGAGTCAATGTAAAACCAAAAATTAAATAACAAGTTAAAAGTAAGGCAATTATCGCAAACATGATAGCTAAACGAATGTTATTATCCGTCTTACTTTTTGGATTAACTCTTTTCTTTATTTCGTTCGTATTATATGACTTAGTATTATTTTTCTTTTTCTTTCTTCCTTTTATTTCTTTTTGCATTTAAATACCTCCAATTAGAATATCGACTATTTTTAAATAATCAATTCTAGGTCTATAACCATCACTTAATAAATAAGCATTTTCTTTAATGAATGATAAGGGAATTGACTTACGATTGATGTTATTTACAAAATGTAATAATTTCTCAGCTGGTAAAAGATAAGTTTCATTTAATGATGTAAATCTAATTATGACAAAGGCAATTCCACCATGATTAAAAACATTACTTAAATGTTTTATTTGATGAGGATGAATATTATTCAAAGTAAAAGAAGTAGTACTTTTAGTTTCTTTTGCTTCAAAATCAATATATTTGCCCTTGTAAATACCATTATAATCAGTAGTAGAGGGAATAGTAAAAAAGGCTTCTTTAATAACAGCTTTATCACGTGAAGGATAATCAACTTTTGTTATTTTTATTGGTGTTGGTTTTTTATAAATATAAGCCTTATCCATCTCTTGATAGTATTCATTGGATAGATTAATTTCACTTTCTAAAGTCATACCTCTATTTTTATAAATAATATTATTATGGTCTTTAACTACCAAATTTGTTTTTTTTGTACCAGAAGGGTAGTTCATCCAATCACCTATTTTTAATTATACTATAAATGTTTTATTTTTACCATAAATACTAAATAAAATTTAAAAAAAATTATTCAAAGATAAGAGAATATTAAGACTCAAAAATTATTTTCATAATATTTTTTTCAAAGTGTTGACTCTTACCTTAACGTTAGTGTTATTATATAGAAAAACGAGGTGAGGGTATATGTATCGAATAGGAGAGTTTTCATATCTTTGTGAAACGACAATTAAAACATTAAGACATTATCATGATATTGGTCTTTTAGAACCTGCAAAAATTGATCAATTTACAGGATATAGGTACTATAATGATAGTCAAGTTCAAAAATTTAGATTGATTAAGCAATTGCAAGAAGCTGGTTTGACCTTAGATGAAATAAAAGAAATTATCCAAGATTTTAATATTGTTGATTTAGAAAAGAAAATTGTAAAATTAGAAAATGAAAAAAATCAACAAATAAATAGTTTGAGGGATTTTATTAAAAGAAGCAATTATGTATCTTCAAGTAATGTTGAATTTACTACTAATAAAGGAAAATACTTTATTGGTAAATTTCAAAAAATTAAAAATAGAACTGCTTTAAATTTAGATTTAAAGGAATTTTCTAATCATCCTAAAGTTTTTATCAATTATGAAAAAAATTACAAGGAAAAAGACATTTTGTGTTTTGTTGGTTATGAAATAAGTAAAGAGGAAAAAAATACTATTTCTAAGGAATTTTTAATTAAAAATAATCTAGAAATTATTTTCAATGATGCTGATAAAATTCCATCTGTTATTCATGCTTTAGTAAACAGTTCTATTATGGATACTTATATAGATATTATTAAATTTGCAAGTGATAATGAAATTCAAATACGTGGGGAGTTTTATGAAATAGAAAAAGATCAGAGAATAGATATATATGTTGAGGCTTATGATTTAAAAGTAGAAAATTTAATGGCTTTAAAGCATGATAAATATTTAGAACAGAACTTAAAAAATGTTTATCCTAAAGAATATGTTGGCACATGGAAATTAGAAGGAGAAATAGTTGAATTACCTAGGTATTTTGATACTAATAATGAGCATTATATTCCAGATACTGAATTAAAGGAGTTACAGTTAAATTTGGATGGTACAACTAATTTTTCACACATTACTTGGAAGGAGAATTATTTAATTATTAATTATAATCAGACAATTGTTTATGATCACTTTTTCTTATCAAATGATAAAAAATATCTTACAATTTTAGTAAATTGCCAATATAGTAATGCTAGACCATATAAATATTTTTATAAAAAAGTTAAATAAGTCTATTTTTAGCTTTATTTGTCGAATTTATGATTATTTTAGAAAATTATATTATGATTAATGATAGGTGATTGATTGTGAATTGTTTGGAGTTAAGTAAAATACTTAGTATGATGATTGAAAAAACAAAAGTAGTTTCTATTGAGACAAATTTATATTTTATTACAGAAGCGTTAGCAATTGACAAAAAGAAGTATTAATGTGATAATATAAACTGTAAGGGATTGGTGATAAGGATGTATCAAAATAAAATTAAACTAATGCCTCAGGATATCTTAGAAAAAGAATTTAAGATTGATACGAGAGGGTATCGATTAAAAGAAGTAGATCAATTTTTGGATGATATTATTGGAGATTATGAACAGTTTCTTAATATTATTAATAATCTAGAGAAAGAAAAGGCTGATTTGCTTGCTGAAATAGTTAATTTGAAGCAAGAATTACGTAATTCAAAACTTAATATGGAAGTAGCTAATAGGAATTCTGCTACTGGGGAAGTTGCTAATATAGATATTATAAGAAGACTTTCTCAATTAGAAAAAATGGTATATGGTTTAAAGAATAATGATGACAATTAATATATAGACAAACGCTGGAATCTTAAAGATTCTTGAGGAAAGTCCATGCTTGCACAATCTGTGATGATTGTAGTGTTCGTGTCTAGGGAATAAATAACCTAGAGTAGTTTT
>CANRAX010000076.1 GCA_947628635.1 uncultured Bacilli bacterium
TAATTGATTTATTATCATTTAATCCATCTTCAATATTTTTTCTATCTTCATAAGATAGATGACAATAATTTGCCATAATATATAATACCTCCTTCATATGACAAATAAATTGCTTGAAAGATATTATATATCATTCTAAAATTAACTGCACAACAATTGTGCACTTCATTTTTTAAATTACAAACTTTACAAAAAAGCAATAAATGTTAAATTTAATCTTTTTCTTTTTTGATTTTTATGTTAAAATGAACTATAGTAACGAAATATAATTTGGAGGTAATTACTATGGCTTTAGATAAATTAAAAGGATTATTTGGTAATGATGAGCAAGAAGAACAAGAAGTTGCTCCAGATGAAGAGTATTATAATACTACAAGAGAAGCTTTTCATACCGCAAATGGTGACGCTGAAAGTAAAATGATGCTTTTGGAACCACGAGCATATTCTGAAAGTCAACAAATAGCAGATTATTTAAAAAATCGTAGCGCAGTAGTCGTTAATTTAAAAAGAGTAACTCCTGATGTAGCTAAAAGAATAGTTGACTTTTTATACGGATGTATTTATGCTATCGGTGGTGATTTGCAAAAACTAGGTGGAGGAATTTTCTTATGTACTCCAAACAATGTTAATGTTGAAGGAAAAATAAGTGATGATTCTCAAAATCAAAGTTCTAAACAAAATCGTAGTAAAAAAGAAAAAACAGAAGATGATGAAGATTTCTTTTAAAAGCTAACATTTAAAAGGTGATTATATGGAAAAATTTAGTTATGAAGCTAATGGATATAATCGTAATGAAGTTAATCAATTTGTAAGTGATGTTATAAAGGAAACAGAAGGTATTATTACTAGGTGTAAACAGCAAAGAGTTGATATTGATAAGTTAAGAAGCGAATTACAACATTATAAAGATCTTGAAAAAACTTTGAATTTAGCGATTATTAAGGCAGAAGAGACGGCTGATAATATTAAAAAAGTAGCGAGAGAAGAATCAGAAATGATAGTAACGTCTGCGAAAAATAATGCTTCGCGAATTGTGAATGAAGCTCTTTTAAAAGCTGAAAAAATTCAAAATAATGCAGATACCTTAGAACAAAATATGAAGATTTTTAAGAGAAAATTAAGACTTATAGTAGAACAACAATTAGCTGTGATTGATGAAATAGAAGTTCTTGAATTAGACCCTAAATAAAGTGGTCTTTTTTTTTAAGTAAAACATATACTTTATTAAGAAATAGAAAAAAGGATAGCTAAAAAAGTATTGTCAAATATACAATAATATGTTATATTACAAAAGAAAGCAAGTGCGAAAGACGGAATATTTTGGAATTTAAAGAGAGCTTGTGGTTGGTGCAAACAAGTAATGAAGAAATATTCGGATCACTTTCAAGTTGTGATTTATGGATAAGATAGATACGGCTAAACGCGTTATAGTTTAGAAAGATAAGTATTTTACTTATAAATTAAGGTGGTACCACGAACTATTCGTCCTTAGGGATGAGTAGTTTTTCTTTTTTGAAAGGAGAATTTATGTTAATAAATACCATTTTATTGATATTGGGGTTCGTAATTTTAATAAAAGGTGCTGATATTTTTGTTGATGGGGCAAGTTCTACTGCTTTAAATTTTAAAGTTTCAAAAATACTTATTGGACTAACGGTTGTGGCCTTTGGAACTAGCGCACCTGAATTAGCTGTTAGTATTAAATCTATACTTTCCCATAGTGGTGATATTGTTTTAGGTAACGTTATAGGAAGTAATATTTTAAATATTTTACTTATATTAGGTTTATCAGCTTTATTTCATCCTTTAACTGTTAAGAATAATACTGTCAAAAAAGAATTACCTATTGCTATGCTCATTACAATGGTCTTTGCAGTTCTTTTATCGGATAATATTTTTAATTTAAATATTATTAATGAGTTCACTCGTGGTGATGGTATTGTCTTACTTTTATTCTTTACTGTCTTTATTTATTATTTAATTAGCATAATGCGTAACAAGATTGACATTAAAGATGAAAAAGTTCCTATGTCTTTAAAAAAAGCCTTAGCTTTTACAATTTTAGGTATTATAGCTATAATTTATGGAAGTAATATGGTTGTTAATCATTCTAGTATGATTGCGAAATTATTAGGTGTTAGTGAAAGAATGATTGCTTTAACTATAATAGCTTTAGGAACCTCTCTTCCAGAGCTAGTAACTTCAATAAGCGCAACAAGAAAAGGAGAGTATGATATCGCTATTGGTAATGTTGTTGGTAGTAATATTTTCAACATAGGTATTGTTATAGGTTTACCTATTAGTATTTTTGGAGGAATTTCCAATATTACTTTTAGTTATATCGATATTATCTGTATGATTTTATCAGCTATTTTACTTTTTATGTTTTCTTTTAATGATTATAAAATTTCTAAAAGAGAAGGCATAATATTTTTACTATTATTTATTTGCTATTATGCATATGTAATTTTTGCTTAAATGGAAGTAGGTGTATTATGAAATTTGAAAAATTAGAACAAGGAAAAATAAATGAAATTGAAAAAAGATTTGCTGAAAAATGGGATGAAGAAGATATTTATACAAAAACAGTAAAAGCACATGAAAATAATGATAACTTTGTTTTCTATGATGGACCAGCTACGGCTAATGGTATGCCTGGAATTCACCATACTTTAGCTAAGTTATTGAAAGATACCGTTTGCAAATATAAAACAATGCAAGGTTATAAAGTAATTAGAAAAGTAGGTTGGGATACACATGGTTTACCAGTTGAAGTTCAAGTAGAAAAGGAACTAAACTTTTCTAATAAAAATGATATTGAAAAATATGGTATTAAAGAGTTTAATCAGAAATGCCGTGAAAGTGTCTGGAAAAATGAAGAATATTTTGCTAAATTTACCAAACAAATGGGTCAATTTATAGATTTGAAACATCCTTATATTACTTATGATAACAACTATATTGAAACAGAATGGTGGATTTTAAAAAAGATTTTTGATGATGGTTATATTTACAATGGTTTAAAAATTGTCCCATGGTGTCCTCGTTGTGGTACGGGACTTGCTTCCCATGAAGTAGCCCAAGGTTATAAAGAAATATCTGTAAATACAGTTTATGTTCCTTTTAAATTAAAAAACGAAGAAAATACATATTTTTTGGTTTGGACAACAACACCTTGGACTTTGATGTCAAATGTTGCTTTATGTGTAAATCCTGAAGAAAAATATGTCAAATGTTTGTCAAAAGGATATAATTTTATTGTAGCAAAGTCTTTAGCTGATACTGTGCTTGGAAGCGATTATAAAATCGTTGAAGAATATAAAGGAAAAGATTTGGAATATATTGAATATGAACAGTTAATGCCATTCTTAAAAACAGATAAAAAGGGTTTTTATGTAACTTGTGCTGATTATGTAACTACTGAAGATGGTACTGGTATTGTTCATATTGCTCCAGCTTTTGGTCAAGATGATTATGAAGTTGGTTTAAAATATGATTTACCTGTTTTTAATCCTGTTGGAGAAGATGGTTGCTACACAGAGGGACCATGGCAAGGTAGGTTAGTTGTTGATTCGGATTTAGAACTTGAAATTATAAAGTATTTAGCTAGTGAAGATAAATTATTTAAAAAACAAAAAATGAAGCATGATTATCCACATTGTTGGAGATGTAAAACACCACTTGTTTATTATTCTAAACCTTCTCTTTATATTAAAACAACAGCTAAGAAAGATGAAATAATTGAACAAAATAGAAAAGTTGCTTGGCATCCTGATTATGTCGGAGAAAAAAGATTTGAAAATTGGCTTCAAAATATGAATGATTGGGCTATTTCTCGTAATAGATATTGGGGTTGTCCAATTCCTCTTTGGAAATGTAGTTGTGGTCATGAAATAATGGTAGGTTCACGTGAAGAACTTATTTCTCTAGCTATTGAAGATGTAAAAGAAGATATTGATCTTCATAGACCATATGTTGATGATATCCACATTGAATGTCCAAAATGCCATAAAACAATGTCTCGTATAACAGATGTAATTGATTGCTGGTTTGATTCTGGAGCTATGCCTTTTGCTCAATATCATTATCCTTTTGAAAATAAAGAACTTTTTGAAAGTCAATTTCCAGCTGATTTTATCGCTGAAGGTATTGATCAAACAAGAGGTTGGTTCTATTCTCTTTTAGTAATATCAACTTTTGTAACGGGAAAAACACCATATAAAAATGTTTTAGTAAATGATCTTTTACTAGATAAATATGGTCAAAAAATGCATAAATCACGTGGCAACACGATTAGTCCTTTTGGAATTATGGATGAATATGGAGCAGATACAGTAAGATTTTATATGCTATACGCTTCTCCTGTTTGGACACCTTTAAAATTTGACGAAGATGGAGTAAAAGAAATTTATTCTAAATATATTTCAACCTTTAAAAATGCATATTCATTCTTTGAAATGTATGCTAATGCTGATGATATTGATCCAAGAACTTATGATATTCCTATTAAAGATCGTCCTTTAATAGATAGATGGTTAATCTCTAAGTTAAATAAATTAATTAAAGAGGTAAACTTAGCTTTTGCGGAGTATGATTTAAACAAAGTTGCTAAATTAATTGTTCCTTTCTTAAATGATGATTTATCAAACTGGTATATTAGAAGTAATAGAAGACGTTTTTGGGATAGTGAATTAACGGAATCTAAAAAATGTGTTTACTTAACGACATATGAGGTATTAGTAGAATTATGTAAATTATGTGCTCCGTTGACTCCTTTCTTAACTGAAGAAATTTATCAAAAATTAACTTCTGAAGAATCTGTTCATTTAGCTTCTTATCCTATTGAAAATGAGGAATTAATTGATGAAGTGATAGAAGAAAAAATGGATTTAGTAAGAGATATTTGTTCTTTAGGACGTTTTGCTAGAGAAGAAGCTAATATTAAAGTACGTCAACCTATTAGTAGTTTGATTTTACCAAAAAGTGATGAAATAATAATTGGCAATTTATTACCTATTATTGAAGAAGAATTAAATGTTAAGGAAGTAATTTTTAAAGAAGATATGAGCTCTTATTTAGAATATGTAGTTAAACCAAATTTCAAAGTTTTAGGTAAGAAACTAGGTCCTGAAATTAAAAAACTTCAAGAAATTCTTAACAATTTAACTTCTCAAGATATTGAAAAAATTCAAGGAGATGGTTTAACTGTAAAATTATCTCAAGAAGAATTGTTAGTAACTCAAGATATGGTTTTAATAAGCCTAAAACAAAAAGATGGCTATGCTTCTACTTCTAATAATAAAACTTGTGTTGTGTTAGATACAGAATTAACAGAAGACTTGATTTTAGAAGGCTT